>JANYFT010000101.1 GCA_025359625.1 Ferruginibacter sp. | reverse complement strand
CCGCCGGGCATTTTAATTTTATTGCGCAATAAAGAATACTCAAGACCAAAACTCGTTCTTTCACTGGCCTGGTAGGCAATTTTTCCATATCCGGTCAGTTGCTGCTGCTGAGAGTTGGAGCGCCAGCCAGATAAACTGCGGTAGTTGAGAAAGGTAAAATAATTCCACTTTTTTACTGTGCCACCTGCGGCATGATATGTATTAAATAACCCGTCACTGCCAGCTGTTTGCATGTTACTGTATGTAAATGGTTTATTGGCGTTACCCTCTTTCAACACATAATTTACCATACCCCCCATTTGCGATCCAAATTGTATGGATGAAGCCCCTTTGATGATTTCTATCCTTGCAACGGCTTCCATTGGAGGCAGGTAATAGGTTTCATTATAGCCATATATATCGGCTGCTACATTATAGCCATTTTGCCGTACATTCATTTCAAGCGACTGCACAGGGTTAAGGCCCCGTATACCAATACCATTGGCCACAAAGCCCCCTGTTTCACTTTCTACAATATTCAATCCGGGTATCCTTCCTAAAATTTGCCTGGTATTATTGATGGCCTTATTGGCATCAATACTATCTACTTCTATCAGTTCCGTTTTTTTACCTGCATAAATAACAGCCCCATGTACTTCATTAAAATGCCCTATACCGTTGATAGTTTTGTAACCAACAACTTTTATTTCTTTCAAGTCAGTAACCGGTACTGTATCTTTTATTTGTGCCAACACCAATAGGTTGATACCCGATAAAAAAAGAGCACATAAAAAATGTTTGTTACTATTCATATCGGGCTGCTGCTATTTTCCTTTGGTTGTTTTGTAATGATTTTTACGCATGTCATCTTCATCATCCATATCGGGGCCCTGCATTATTTTGCGCCAGTCAATATTGCGATGGTATTTTTTCATAGCTTTCTCCACATCAAAAACACGTGGATCATGCTGCTCTAAAGTGTAGGGTGTGTAGTCTGGTTTATCGGTAAAAAAATCCTGCAATAAAGATGCGGTAACATCATATTGATTTACATATTTTACCCCAAGGATGTTGTAGATGGTTTTTAAAATAGAACCGAAGTTGGCATGTATATGGCTCACGTATCCTTTCTTCACATAAGGTCCTGCCATCATTAAAATACTACGGTGTGCATCTATATGATCAACTCCGCCTTGCGGATCATCTTCTGTAATAATCACCAGCATATTTTTCCAGTACCTGGTACGGGAAAGAAAATGCAAAATTCTGCCAACAGCCAAATCATTATCAGCCACAAAAGACTGGGGAAAATAATAGCCGTCTTCCGGCCTTGCACCTGCTGTATGGTCGTTGGGTACCTGCATGGTGATCAACGAAGGCATTGGTTTTTTTCCTTTAAGCCACATTTTTGTAAACTCCCCTTCAAACTGGTTCATCCTGAACTGGTCTGGAATGTTCATGTTAAAGCCTGCGTAGTTGTGACTTGTTCTGGTAAACAAAGCTTTTTGTATGGGCACCATTACAGCATGCCCGGCACCTGTTGCCGTATCCATCCATTCTTCACGAACATGAGCTGTTTCGTTGGCTTCGCCGAAATTGTAAAAATTTATTTTCTTTCTTTCCAATGCTTCCCACATTCCACCAATCTCTCCGTAATCTTCCGGATCCATACTGCCGGTAGAACCCGGAAACCGGCGGCCCTGTGCTTTTGAGAAATAGCTGGCTGTTTTATCAACGCTTGAATTGGCTTCTACCCATTCGTTTGGTATTACGCCCATCATCCAGTGATGGCCATGTATAGAGGCATCACTATCGCAATAAAAATTATCACTAAAAGAAAATTGCTTTGCTGCTTTACGATGATTGGGTGTAACTTTTAAATGGTTGTATTTTGCACGCAAAGAATCCGGCAGGGTATAGGCACAATTTACTCCAAACCTTGCCAGCGTAGCATCACCTTTTGCATTTTCCATTTGTCCAAATACCTCATCATAACTCCTGTTTTCTTTGGTGATGTACACGATGTATTTTATCGGGCTTTCATGCAAACCCGGTAAGGCAGGTAATGGATTTTTTTCATCGTCTTCAATAGCAGTACTTATAAAAGTATTGCGGATGGTTTGTTTTGTATAGGCCGCCAGTTCATTTGCTGAAGGCATGAGTACTTTTTGAAAGGTTCCTAATTGAATGTCGCCTATATAAGTTCCCTGTGGTGGTTCAACAAAACCTGCACCGCCATTGGGCCCTGCGCCTAAGCCACGACAGGTTATGATGTATAATTCTTTTTCATCTTTAGATAATTGAACTCTTGTAGGTCCCCAACCAGTGGGTATTAATCCTTTGGTGGTTTTTGTTGCCACATCAATTACAGCCACTGCATTAAAACCAAGCAAGGCAACGTACAATGTTTTTTCATCTTTACTCAACGTAATTCCAAAAGGTAAGAGGCCACGGAATTTATCAATTCTTTTATCTACACGAATTGCAATTTGCCCCAGTATCTTATGTTTTTTATAATCTATAATAGAAATATTATCATTGGTGGCATTGGTTACATAGGCAAATTCTTTGCCTACAGTAATTGAGTTAGGACTTGCTCCACCAACCACTTCCGCTTCTTCAATCATCTCTCCAATTTGGAAACCGGTTTTAAATTTATCAACTACTTTATTGGTGGTAAGGTCAATGGTAAACACACTCATAGCTTCGGGAGAATGTGGGCTGCCCACACCTGGTATTTTTTTGCCTTCTACTTCGGTACCATTTATCGACTCTTTGGTGTTATCTCCATAAGGATGGTGAGAGATCATCATTGAATCGTAATTCTCTTTAGTCATCCCCGCCACCAACGGGTACGAATACACGCCCACGTTAGCGACAAAGGCCATTTTTTTATCTTCGCTCAATGCCAATCCAAAGGGCTGCCGGCCAGCAGGTATTGAGGCGGTGATTATTTTTTGAGCGAGGTCATATCTTACTAATCGAAAATTACCCCTGTCCAAAATTAATAATTCGTTGCTTGTATTATCCAGTAAAAGGTCAGAGGTGAAACTGTCACCAAAATCTTCTCCTGCTACTTTTCCGTTTAGAGAAATAGAATCAATGCGTTGCAATTTTTCAATATTATACACAATCACTGCACCATTATCACCGCCGCTTAAATAAACCGTTTTTGAATCTGGCGCAAATGCCACTCCCAAAAAAGAGCCTTGTGGCAAAGCGGTCGGAATAACATTTGTTTTAGAAGAATCATTTGCAAAAGGGCTGCTGTTTAATGGTTGGTGCGTAAGCGGTGAATTTATTTTGTTATCGTAACCCGGAACCCTTATATCGTTTAATGATACAAGGTCGATGATTGTAAACACGCCATTGTGCAGTGTTACCGCTTTTTTGCCATCGGGAGAAATGGCCATTCCAAAAGGTTCGTTTGTGATGCGGATGAAATTTCCGGCAGGTGTTACGTAGCGTCCACTGGGTAATATTGAAATGCCTTTTTTGTTGATGCTGCAAAATTGGTTGATACCGGGAACTTGCAAAATAGTTGTCTGCTTTTGTGCCTTACAAATTATTATGCCAATAAAAAAGGCCAGAAAAAGCGTATATTTTTTTTGCATCTTCATTATTTATTTAAGATTAAAATAAGGCGAAACCTGCTAAAGTTTCGCCTTATTTTATCAATAACCAATTAAATTTTATTTATTGAATAATCCACATTTTAGCATTGATGTTATCATTGCCAGCATACTGGCTTTGCAAAGCTGCTTTATAATTGATTGTATTAGTGGACAGCTCTTGGGATGGGTACTGGTAACGCAATGGTATTACACCACTGTTACCAATGCCAGCGCCAGTGGAAAATACAGGAACACCTGTCCGGCGCCATTGGTAGTAAGCTTCCAAGCCACTGTTACGGGCAAGGGTTAAATAACGCTGAGTTAAAACCTGGTTTAAACCTATAGCATTATTACCTGCATAATTTACCGCAGGTTGTGCAAAATAATTATTGTAACTAAAGTTTATTGAATAATTAATATAGTCACCGGGTGCCAACGTTTTAAGAAAGCTTACTGTATTTGCACCATCATTTATACCGTAAAAAGCAAACATAGCTTCGATACCTTTTTTATACCATGCACCAGCATCACCGGTAGCCCACCCACGATTAATAGCTTCAGCAATATTCAAGCACATTTCAGGATAACCAATAATAAATGTATTCTCTCCCTTATAACCGTCATAATAACGCTTGCGTCCAATTGTTGAAACCTTTCCATTTACAGTATTACCGCCTAATGTACCCATATTATCACCATTAAATCCTCCTACAAAAGATTTATAAGAGGTGTCTGAGAAACCTAATCCACGGGCAGGATCAGCTACTTTCATCGCTCTTAAATCATTAAGACCTGATAAAGTATTTAACCAAGTTGCCGCTACACATAAACGCAGGGCATCATTACCAAAGTTATCTTTGTTATTTGGATACTGGTTATAAGCATCATTATACACATATTCCAAATTATCTGACATGTCAGCCATTATTGGATACTTGGCCGGGTTACTAATTACGTCACTAAATTTTTGTTTAATGTTAAGATCTGCATCTCCCTCTTTTTTGCTTAATTCTATCAAAACACGAAGCTTGTATGTATTCACCACTTTTTGCCATTGCTTCAATGTAGAAAGAGCATCTTTTCCATTACTGGCTCTTTCTTTAAAATAAAAATCCCCTAATATTGAAGTGTTTGAGCTATTGATAAGAGATGTTAACTGGGTATTGGCATCTTCCAGTAACTGAAGAGACTGTTTAAAAATTTCCTTTTGTGTATCGTATTTTGGTGTGGGATTTTCTAATCCTTTCAAAGCTTCGCTCATAGGCAAATCGCCCACTTTTAAACTCATGTTTACAAATAAATAAGCTTTAAAAAATTTAGCTAAAGCTGCGTAGGGATTGTTATCGCCCGATGCTTTGGCAGCTTCTTTTTCCATTGCAACTACATTACGCAAAGTTCCAAAGTCAAGGCCTGCTGCACCTGTCCAATACTCATTAGTACCATAATAGGTGTAAGAAGATAAGGTGAACTGTCCGAATTTATCAGCATCACCTGCTGGTAAAACTATAAGGTCATTTTCAATTTGTCTGAGTAGCAAATAAGCTGGAACAGAGACAGGCTGATTTGGATTTGGCGTGTACTCCTCAAACTTTTTACTACAGCCTCCAGCTATTATCAGCGTAGCCAGTGCGATGGTTATTATTAATTTATTCTTTTTCATTTGAAATATTTATAAGTTAGTTGAATTTTTTTAAGTGAATCAGAAAACAAAATTTACATTAATTCCGTAACTGCGTGTAGTAGGTGTTTGCAGATTTTGCTCTCTGTTATTTCCGTTATAAATATCACGTCCTGAATATTGATCAACATCAATGTCTTTAAAACGGGAAGGAAAGAAATACAACAGATTACGACCTACTAAAGACACGTCAATTTTATTTATAACTGATCCTTTACCCAGAAATCTTTTTGGTACAGAATAGGTCAACACTACTTCTCTTAATTTTGCATAGGTTTTAGCAACAGATGTATGTTCAAAATCATTAAAGAAACTGCTTACATAATCCTGAATATATTTAATCTTAGAAGTATTGTTAGTGAATTTCAGCGCATTCAAATTTGTAATTACTCCTGTTGCTCCATCATACTCAATTACGGTACCGTTTGATATCTGAACACCTTCACCAATATAAGAGCCTGCAAAACCGGGGTCTTTAACATGACGGAATTCGTACTCTCTTGCTACGCCGACAGCTCCTTGTATTGTGGCAATATTGCTTCCCCCTTCAATTCCCTTTCTCATTACCCTATCCTGAATAATGCCACCCACTTTTCCATCGAACTGAAACGATAAACTAAATGTTTTATAAGTAACCCTGTTACCAACAGACCAACTCCATTTAACATCTGCATTACCTACATATTGTGCTTTTGGCAAGTAAACCGGATAGCCATCACTGTTATTAATAACTTGCCCATCTGCTGTTTTTGCAGTTACTCCTGCAAATAATTTATCAACCCTGTTTCCCTGATGAAACTGGTAGTTTTCAAAATTAGAAGGCAAGTCTTTATATACCTCTTTATAGGTTGACCAGTTAACCATTACATCCCATCTTAAATCTTGTTTTTGAACAGGTGTTCCTGTAAGTGATATTTCTGCACCTGTCAATTGGGTTTTTACAGCATTGGTAGTATATCCCGTAATACCAGAAGTTTGTGATAAAGGATAATTTCTGATACCCGGGCCATTGATATTATTGAAATAAGTAGCACTTAATCCCAACCTGTTTTTTAAAAATTTAATATCCATACCCACTTCTGTACTAGTTAAAACTGATGATTTTATATTTGGGTCAATTTTATTGCCAGGAGCATAAGCACCCGTTTGATTATTGTAAACAGTTTGTATGGTATATGCAGGATCTGACAATGAAAAAGAAGGGCCACCATAAGTACTTACATAGGGGGTTCCATAACCCACTGGGTAACCTGCCGGACCAATATATGACTGCGTACTTGGAGATTTGGCTGTTGCGTAACTCCCCCTGAATTTAAGGAAACTGATAGTTTTTGGCAAATCTACGTAGTCAGAAACAACCGTTGCCAATGATACTGAGGGATAGAAATAAGTATTGTTATTTAATAACAAAGTTGAATTTTTATCAATCCGGCCTGTGGTGGTTAGCGATAAATATTTCTTATAGTCCAAACTAAAAGAGTAATAGGCACTTAACACTAACATGTTAGCATTGTAACTATAAGCCTTGATTGCATTTAAAGAATTAGCGAATGAATATAACCCGGGAACATTTAAATAATCTGTTGTGGTAAAACTTGAATTATAAGAAAAGTTACGGGCATTAACACCTGCAAATGCATCAAGAGCAAAACCTTTTACTTTTCCATTATACTTAACCAGCCCTTCAATATTATTATCAAATATGGAACGCCTGTCTTCCCTGTAATCTCCACGGTTTAATTCTCTTCCATAAGGATGTGCGGAATAAGGCATTTTTTCATTTCTTAAAACATCATTTGTACTTACGTTCCCTCTTACAATTGCTTCTATATTTTTATTTGCTTTATAGGTCAATGCAACAGTTCCATACACATCTGTTTTGTAATGGCCACGTAACCATTCATAGCTCATAAAATATGGATTGTGGTAGCGCTGATATTCTGCAAAGATGGACTGAATGCCTTCTTTGCCAGGTTGCCAGTAATTCTTCATATCATTAATATTCCAGTCGGCTCCGGTCCATACAGTAACACTGTAAATAACACTGTTAGGGCCATAAACTACATCAGGTATATTGGGAGAAGCCTGACGGTTATAATTTAAATTGCCTTCAATTTTAAATTTATCACTTAAATTATAGCTAGTATTAATATTGAAATTATAAGTATTGAGTTTTGTATTTGGAATGATACCTCTTTGGTAGGTATTAGTAAGTGACATCCTGATACTACCTTTATCATTTGCAGATGAAAAATTTATATTATTGGTAGTTAATATCCCTGCTTGTATAAATCTTTTAAGATTATCAACCCCACGGGCTATATAAGGTGTACCTTTTCTAACACCAGTTACAGGATCAATAGGACTATCGTATTGAGGAATTAGTTGCCCTTCAAATTTTGGGCCCCACACATCATAATCTCCATCATTTAAGCCACCCCCTTTGCCATCACCAAAAGAATACTGAGCCTGTTCGCCACCTCCATATAAAGTTTGTGTTTTTGGTGAAGCGATAAACCCTTTATCCATTTGAGTACTTGAGTTCAATTCAATAGTATAACCCTTTTCATTTTTTTTACCTTTTTTTGTGGTAATTAAAATAGCTCCATTTTGTGCCCGACTACCATAAATAGCAGTTGCAGCAAGACCTTTTAAAACAGTATAGGTTTCAATATCATCGGGGCTAATGTTCCAAGTATCGGACGTAATGGGGATGCCATCAACCACATACAAATTAATATTTTGACCACGTAGCGATACTGCAGGAGCTGCCAGCATTTCTCTTGAAATAGCTACATCCAAACCCGCCACTTTTCCCACTAATCCATTAATAGGGTTTGGTTCTCTTGCTTTAATAAGATCAGAACCTTTTACTTCCTGCACGGCGTAACCTAATTTTTTTACATCCTTTTTTACACCCATAGCTGTTACTACAACTTCATTCAATTGTTTATTATCTGCCTCCAATTGGATAGTTAAAAAATTAGCAGATGCAGAAATTGTCTGGCTTTCAAAGCCTACAATACTAATCGTTAATTTTTCCCCTTTGGGAGCAGAAACAGAAAAATCACCTTCTGTATTAGAAGTAGTTGCCCCTTTAGAATTTTTTAACTGGATAGTAGCACCATCAATGGATTTACCTGTGGTGGCATCGGTAATTTTGCCTTTTACCTGAATATTTTGTGCCTGAGAAAAGAAGGGCAGGCAGATTATTGTAAAAGCCAATAATAGCCTGGTTAGTTTGTTTTTAGTTTGGTTCATAAACAGAGTTTTTGTTTGTAAAATCAAAATTACCTCTGCTTATTTAACAAATTGTTGAGAGAAAGTTAAGTTTTAGTAAACTTAATGTTACTAAATTGGTATATTGTTTAATATAATTAAACAAAAATGTTTTTTCATTTACCTTACCATTTTCTTTTATTTCGTGGTATTAAAAATATACAACACCAGCAATTGCGCTTCGGCATCTCCAATATTTTTTGGATTATGTGGCTCTGTGGCATCAAAAAAAATAGAGTCTCCAGCTTCCATGATAAATATTTCTTCTCCAATGGTATATTCTACTTTTCCTTTCAAAATATATTTGAATTCATAGGCGTCTGTTTGTACTGGTGCCCTTTGTGCATTAGGCATAAGGGTAAGCAGCACAAAATCTACATGGTATTCATCTATTGTTGATGACATGATTCTTTGGTAATGAAAACCAGATGTATTTTCTTTTTCGAATGGCTGGTATTGGGCGGCTTTCTTAAAAATAACTTTACTTCCCTGCCCGGTATTAAAGTCTGTAAAAAAATCGTTGATATCTATGTGCAGTGACTTTATGATATTTAAAAAAACCGTGACTGATGGGATGGTACGGTTATTTTCTACCTGGCTAAGCATTCCTTTTGTTACCCCGGCGGCTTCTGCCAATTCCTGCAAAGTGACATTTTTTTCCTTGCGTATATCTTTTAACTTGGTAGTAATCTGAACAATAATATCTTCCTGCATAATGCGGTCATTTAGTTCTAACACCATCAAACATAAGAAGAAAAAATTTATTATTTATGCCGCCAAATAACAACAAATTGTTAACCCACTGTTGATGGTTGTATTTAAAAGTATAAAAGCCTTTTCTTTTTTATACCCGTTTAAACATAATACGGACTGATCATCAGGTAAACAACTACACCTGTTATGGCTACATAAAACCAAACCGGCCAGGTAATTCTTGCCAGCTTTTTATGTTTTTCATACTCACCAATTAAAGAGCGGTAAGCTGTAAACAAAATGAATGGAAGTATAATAGCGGCCAGAGGAATGTGGGTAATTAAGAGGATATAATAAATAATCCGCAAAGTTCCGGAAGCGGATTTTTCTTCGCCGTTTAAAATACCATCATGATTGATATCTCCAAATTTTGTGTCACCCGCAAGCAAATGATGGCAGATGTAAGACAGCAGAAACAATACCGATAAAACAATTGCTGACAACATTATTTTTTTATGCAGGGCATAATTTTTTTGCTTTACAGCAACAAGCCCGGCAATTAATAAAATGGCTACAATGGAATTAATGACTGCATTAATTTTTGCAAACACGTGTACATTAAATCCAGGATGAATAGTTAATTTAAATTTTGCTAAAAAAGCAACTGCGGCAAAAACTACAATGGATACAATCCATATAATAATTTGAGCTCTTTTATCATTCTTTACCATTGAAGGTTGTAACATAATTTAAGTTATTTTTCTTTTCTGAAAATTTTCTATTATTAGCAAGCGTCAAATTTTTGAATTGAAAAATGCTAAAATTAAAAGACTGTAGTGTTACATTATTGGTAGAAAAAGTAAGCTTATTGGATGCAGTTCATAACAATACAACAATTAATCAATTTATCCATGTGCAGTTTAGCTTCTTCCAAACAATTCTTTCAAAAATTCTTTAAACGTTTTTTTCTTATTTTTTTCCAGCATCAGCATGGGGATATCCCTTACCAATGTTGCCTGCCTTATAGTATCCAATCCATCGTACCATCCTCTTACTATCCTGTTTTTATCCAGCAAAAAGAAGTTTTCTGTATGTACAAATGCTGTATCCACATTTACGTCTGCTACATTTGCCTTAATTTCCTGTAGCGCAAAATCATAGATATCTTTTTTATTGCCCGTAACAAACCACCAGCTATCATGATTGGATGTGTAGCGGTTAGCGAATTTTCTTAACTGCGGCACAGAATCGTGTTCAGGGTCTACACTTACCGAAATGAATTGGACAATACTATCGTTACTGTTTACAAAAGAATTTTGTAAACGCTTCATAGCTTTTGCCATAGCAGGACAAATAGTTGGGCAGCGGGTAAAGAAAAAATCAATTACTAAAATTTTGCCATTCAGGTCATCAAGTGTAACCGTTTTGCCCAATTGATTTGTAAAACTCATATTCTTTACTTTATGCCAGATGGTATCGGTAACAATTTTACCAGCTTTTTCAGTTGTTGCCACGCTATCAAAAAAATATCTTCGTGGCATTTGTACTGCGGCTTCACCATAATGCTTTACAATAAAATATCCTCCAAATGGTAAAATAATGGCCACCATCAAACCTAATATTGCCCTCTTATTCATATTTCATTTCTCCTTATTTTTTCTAATAAAAAAACCATCGCTCACAAATATGGAACGATGGTTTATTATAAAAACATTTAAATAAAATTAATCTTTCGCCCCTTTTTCTTTTGCTGCTGGTGCTACCTGCTCGGTTGGGGTAACTTCAATTCTATTATACTTATTACGCAGATTTTTCCAACTGGTTCCGTCCCATAAAAAGGCAGCAATAAACCAAACAAACAAACCTAAAGGCACTACTATTGTCATAATCATGTTTCTCACTTCATCTCCCAAATGCATAAAAACAGAAACGATATAATATGCTTTGGCAAGTGTCAAAATACAAACCATTCCTTTAAAAGCCAGTACCAGTGTTGCATTGGGATGTTCGCCTTTATGAATGTTATATATTAACAACCCAATACTTAATTCAATAATTGTTAAAGCAGATAGTATCCAGAAGGTTCTCCAGATAGCTTTTGTATTATCGGAATGTTCCGGATGAAAAGTAATTTCCGGTGATGAAACTTGTGCTGACATAATTCATTTATTTTTTAATAATCAATTTTTTTGTAGACAATAATTATATTAAATAGAAGCAAAGGAATACAAATACCCAAACAAGATCCACAAAATGCCAGTATAAACCAGCTTTTTCAATCATTTCGTAATGCCCTCTTAATTCAAAATGCTTCATCTTTGTTTTTAAATACATTACAATATTTATAATGATACCGCTAAATACGTGAAAGCCATGAAAGCCGGTAATTTCAAAGAAATAACTTCCAAAAGCAATCGGGCCGGGTGTTGCCACTTCTCTTCCATTAAACATCACTTCCGGTCCAAAGGGATTGTGAGCTACCGTTGTGTTCCAGTGCTCAATCTGCCCATTTACCAATACTTCATGTTGGCCGGTAAGTAAATGAGTCCATTCCCAAGCCTGGCAACCCAGAAAACACAAACCGCCCAATATAGTCCACAACATATATTTTTCTACGCCAGCCCTGTTCATTTTATGACCTTCGTGAACCGCTAATACCATAGTAACCGAACTCGCAATTAATATAAAGGTCATCAAACTTACAAAGGCAAGAGGCAGGTTGGTGTGCCCTGCAAAAGGAAAGGAATTAAATACGTGATTGGGATCTACCCAATGATTTTGACTAAAGCGTATAGTTCCATAGCTTATTAAAAATGCGCCAAAGGTAAATGCATCACTCATTAAAAAGTACCACATCATCACTTTACCATAGCTGGCATTGAAGGGGCTTCTGCCGCCACTCCACCATTTTGTTCCTTGTTGTACTGCTGCTGTAGACATTAATAAAACTTTATATTATTTAATAACTTTTATCCAATTATTTCCATCTAAAAAAATAACAAAAAAATATTTCTCCTTCATTTATTACCTGATCATTATTAAAAAGATCAATAAATAAATCCATAAAAAATCAACGAAATGCCAGTAGGTGCTTATTACTTCAACTGGTACAATATCATAGTTTCTAATCCTGGTACTAAAGGCTTTTGCAAACATTACCAGCAAAGAAATTATACCTCCTAAAACATGTAGCGCATGCAATCCAACTATTACATATAAAAACGAAAAAGACACGTTTGCTTTAAGTGTCATCCCGCTCGCCCATAGTTGCCTAAACCCAATTATTTGTAATGCTATAAACAAAACTCCCAGCACTAAAGTTGCAACCACCAGGTTTCTGTATTTTACCATCTCTCTGGCCTTAAAAGCATTTTGGGCTAACCATAACGTTACACTGCTTATTATAATTACTGCCGTCGAATACCAAAACACTTTAGGCAGATTAAAAGTAACCCAATTAGCCTGGTTCCGTTTAATGATGTAGGCACTTGTAAAGCCTGCAAACATCATTATAATACTGGCCAATCCAACCCAAAGGGTAAACTTATGCGGATGTATTCTTTTGTTTTGTTCCATTGCCCCTATACGCATTCAACCATTTTTATGCTCTTTTTAAACCCTGTTCCAATTTGGTGTAAATGGCTATTTTACTTAAAATCAGTAACTGTCTGCTAATTTTTTACTTTATTCAAAAACTACAATTTATGCTCTTCCAACAAATAAAGTAAGTAACACAATCATCAAATAAAAATAGGAACTAAACATTACCTTTTTAGCACTTTTTGTATCCATATTTTTGAAAAGCAAAACACTTACATATACCATCCACAAATTACAAATAAATAAAACTGCCATGCTTATAATTCCCCTTCCGCCTGTATCTGTTATGCCAGCAAAATATGGCAGCAATCCAAAAGGAATCATCATTGCACTATAAATAATAGTTTGTAGTGCCGTAAACTTGGTTGGCCCTTTGTCACCTGGCAGTAGTTTAAACCCTGCAGTTGTATAGTCCTGGTGTGCTAACCAGGCTATTGCCCAAAAATGCGGGAACTGCCACAAAAACTGAATGCCAAACAATATCCAGCCTCCTATACTAAAATTTCCTGTTGCTGCAACCCATCCTATTAAACAAGGTAATGCTCCAGGGATAGCCCCAATCAATACCGCAACTGAGTTAACTTTTTTTAGTGGTGTATAAATAAACCCATATAAAAGCAAACTGAATA
>JANYFT010000097.1 GCA_025359625.1 Ferruginibacter sp. | reverse complement strand
CAAGAAAACAAGGCGTAGTGGTGGAGCAAAAAAGAAAACAGCAGATACTTTAACAGTTGAAGAAGCGGTAGAAGTTAAAGCTGAAGAGGCTCCGGACAAAGCAACTCCAGAAGCATAAATGGTAAAATTTAATTTTCATATAGCTCCGATATTTTTATCGGAGTTTTTTTTATGATTTTACGTGAAAGCAACTTTAGGAACTTTGCAAATGAAATAAATGAAGGGTAAAAAAATAATTCTATAATTAATCAACGAATCCTTTTCTTTGCAAAACTTTTAAAAAATAATGGCAGCAACTACACATAAAAAGACAGCTATTTTATTATTGAAAGATGGTACCGTTTTTTACGGACATGCTTTTGGTAAAATAGGAACTACCACGGGAGAAATTTGTTTTAATACCGGCATGACAGGCTACCAGGAAGTTTTTACTGACCCCAGTTATTATGGACAGGTATTGATCATGAACAATGTTCATGTGGGCAACTATGGCGTTAAGGATGTTGATGTGGAAAGTGATGGGGTGAAAGTAAAGGGTGTTATAGGCAGAAACCTGGAAGATAAATACTCCCGTTTTATGGCGGAAGAATCTTTGCAACAATATTTTGAAAAGCAAGCTGTGGTGGCGATAGATGATGTAGATACCAGGGCATTGGTAGAGCATGTACGTGTACAGGGAGCTATGAATTGCATCATCTCTTCAGAAATAACAGACCTGGAAATATTAAAAACGGAGTTGGATAAAGTTCCTTCAATGGACGGTTTGGAATTAGCTTCTGTTGTTTCTACTAAGGAGCCCTATTTTGCAGGAGATCCTGATAGTAAGATAAGGGTAGCCGTTTTGGATTATGGCATAAAGAAAAATATATTGAATTGTTTAATCGAAAGAGGCGCTTATGTAAAAGTGCACAATGCCAAAACCAGTTTTGAAGAACTGGAAGCGTTTAACCCTAATGGTTATTTCATCAGCAATGGCCCCGGTGATCCTGCACCGATGGATTATGCAGTTACAACAATCAAGCAGATACTTGCTTTAGATAAACCATTCTTCGGTATATGTCTTGGCCACCAGTTGCTGGCTCTCGCCAATGATATCCCTACTTTTAAGATGCACCACGGTCACCGGGGTTTGAATCATCCCGTAAAAAATATCATCAGTGGCAAAAGTGAGATCACTACACAGAATCATGGCTTTGGTGTAAACCCTGATGCAGTAAGGGCTTCAGCTACTGTAGAAATTACGCATCTTAACCTGAACGATGATTCAATTGAAGGTATCCGTATGAAAAATAAGCCAGCCTTTTCAGTACAATATCATCCGGAAGCAACACCAGGCCCACATGATAGCCGTTATTTATTTGATGAGTTCATAGACCTGATAATTAAGAATTAAGAATTGGGGTGTCCAAATGTTCAGGATTGCACCAGAAATAAAAATCACTGCGTTTAATTCGTGTAAGTAGTGCCTTAAAATTCGTGCTATAAAATTGTATCTTATATTCGTGTTATGAACATCGCTATTATCAATGGTCCAAATCTAAATCTACTCGGTACAAGAGAACCGGATGTTTATGGTAACAAGACCTTTGACCAATATTTTGAGGAATTAAAAGGGTTATTTCCCCAGGTTGAATTTCATTATTTTCAGAGCAATATAGAGGGTGAACTTATTAATGAGATACAGCGCATTGGATTTAGTTATGATGGTATTATTTTAAACCCAGGCGGCTACACACATACTTCTGTTGCAGTCGGCGATGCCATAGCAGCTATTACATCTCCTGTAGTAGAAGTACATATCAGCAATATTTTTGGAAGGGAAGATTTTAGAAAGCTATCTCATATTTCTGCAAAGGCTAAAGGAGTAATCAGCGGACTTGGTTTAAAGGGATATGCCCTGGCAGTAACTTGGTTTCTGTAAAATTAATTGTTTCTCTTTCCTCCAAATTTCCGTTTCAACACTTCCTGCACAGGAATATTTTCCAGTTTACTTTCCAGCCACGAAATAATATCCAGGTAAATAAAGGCCCTGGTTTCAAAACGGTTGTTTTGCAATTTTTTTAATTTCACTAATAGTTTTTCCAGCTCTGGCTTAATTGTTTTTACAGATAAGTGAAAAGATTTCCGGATAAATTTAAATATCTCTTCTTCCACCACACTAAGGTTTTGCATCTTAGCCATAAAGCGATAAACAGATTTTATCAGTGAATCCAATATCCCGTAATTACCCAATTCATAATGTGCAATCAGGTGCAGTAAGCGGCTGTAACACTGCAGATCAGTCCGCAGGTCAACTTTCCAATTGATGATCTTATTTAAATAATCAATCGCTTTTTCATAATCACCGCTGCCAAAATACAAACAAGCAATCTTATAATCAAACACCAATACCCTGTGGCGATCCATGTAAATTTCGTACTCTTTTATTTTGATTTCTATTTCGGGAATCATTTGCAAACCTTCTGTAAAACTTCCTTCTAAAAAGTGTTTATTAAAAATTGATATGGTACTGTATACAAAACATTGTATCCGGTTGTTTACACTATTAACTACAATATCACTATTACTAAACTTTTCAAATTGCGACAAAGTTTCCTTTAATTTTTTATGATTGCCAAGGTCAAAATGGGAACCCATCAGGTTGTGCATACCCTTAATATAATGCCCGGTTTCAATGGCTATCATAAAAGGTTCCTGCTCAAACAAAGTCACCCATTTTTGTGTGTAACGATAATATTGTAAAAAATCCTGGCGTATAAAAGCGTTCCAGCAATAGCTTTGGTACAGGTATAGTTTTTCATAAAAGTGCTTACAGGCCGCTGTCTTGTCGCCTAAGTTATCAATAAAAAATTTTTGCACTTCTGCATCTTCTTTTTCATTACGGCTATGTCCATTTTGGATGTACCAACTATACAACTGTAAAGACAGGTTTGATAATTCAGAAGTTAGGGTTAAACTGTCATTTACAAGTGCAGATTCTTTGCTCAGTTGTTCTGCCCTGTTTTGAATACTTCTGGTTATGTACAACGATTCAATACTTTTTTCAAACAACAAAGCCTGCTCCAGGTAAGTAAACTGGTTATTTGCTTTTGCAAGGTCTTTCATCCTGTCCAATACCTTCAAGCTTTGCAAGTAAAGCCCTTTGTTGTATAAAATACGGGCATAATCCATCTGCTCGTTCAACTGGATATCTATATTAGTTTCATCATTAATAAGCCGTAAGCTGCTAAGTATTTGTTTATACAAATGAGCCTTCAGGTTGCTTAGTTGCTGTTTTTTAATCGTTACATTTCTTTTTAATAACAGAGGTTCATCATACTCATCCATTTTATCCAGCGCATCAAACAGTTGTACACTTTTTAATTCTTCGCCGGATGTATTGCGGTTGGCATACAACTTAAAATTGCGCTTTTCACTCTTCTCAAGCGATTTAATTAATTGAAATAAAGTATCCGTATTGCGGTTGGGCATCGTAATTTAGTTTCTTTAAAACCTTTGCTGGTTAAGCATTTGCTTCGTAAATGATTGGTTTATGAAGCGTAAAAAGAGTTATATTTTGTTTATAAACCCCGATTTTATAAGAGTATATTCGTAACGGAGGATGATAATTATTTAACAATATCACCCCTTCAACAAAAATAATTAAACCAGCCGGTATAAAATAAAGCTATTTCTATGACTGATAACAAGATTCATATTTTTGATACCACTCTCCGGGATGGTGAGCAGGTGCCAGGCTGTAAATTAAACACGAAAGAAAAAATTGAACTGGCTTTAAAGCTAGAAGAACTCGGCGTTGATATCATCGAAGCCGGCTTCCCAATCTCTTCTCCGGGAGATTTTAATTCAGTCAATGAAATATCAAAGATCATTAAAAACGCATCTGTCTGCGGCTTAACCCGTGCGGTGCAAAAAGATATTGAAATAGCTGCGGAAGCATTAAAATATGCCGTTCGCCCTAGAATTCACACAGGCATCGGAACTTCTGATCTGCATATAAAATCAAAATTTAATTCCACGCAAGACGATATTTTAGAAAGAGCCATCCAATGCGTAAAATGGGCCAAAAATTTTGTAGATGATGTAGAATTTTATGCAGAGGATGCAGGCCGTACCAGCAATGAATATTTAGCAAGGGTTACAGAAGCTGTGATCAGGGCTGGTGCGACAGTAGTAAATATTCCTGATACCACGGGTTATTGCTTACCACATCAATACGGCGAAAAAATTGCCTACCTCGTTAACAATGTACCCAATATAGACAAGGCAATTATTTCCTGCCATTGTCACAATGATCTTGGTTTGGCAACTGCCAATTCAATCGCCGGCATCATCAATGGCGCCAGGCAAATAGAATGTACCATTAACGGGTTGGGTGAACGGGCCGGCAACACTTCACTTGAAGAAGTGGTAATGATAATTAAGCAGCACAAAGAAATGGGCTTTTATACCAACATCAACCCCAAACAGTTATACCCATTAAGCCAGCAGGTAGCAGAAACCATGCGTATGCCGGTGCAATGTAATAAAGCAATCGTGGGCAGCAATGCCTTTTCACATAGTTCCGGAATTCACCAGGATGGGTTTTTAAAAGATGCCTTGACTTACGAAATAATTAACCCTGCAGAAGTAGGTGCAGAAGAATCAAAGATTGTACTAACGGCAAGGAGTGGCCGCAGTGCACTGGCACACCGTTTTCAAAAATTGGGATACCAGTTTGATAGAAATGATATTGATCAGTTGTACCAGGAATTTTTGCTGGTAGCAGACAGCAAAAAAGAAGTGATGGAAGACGACCTGAATGCGTTGGCAAAGGCACATGCAAAAGAAGTAGCCGTTTAGTTTTTTTGAGCCGGACAGAAGTATTTCAATGTAGCTTCATTGGCAGCTTGTCCGCCGCAGCGGATAGTAACTCTTGTACCATAAATTTATATTGAACTTTCATCATGTTTTTTATAAAAAATGGTGTCTAAATTAAATAGAATAATATTTCCCTTTAGAAATAGGATATGAAAAAAAACATTGCAGTAATAACAGGAGATGGCATTGGGCCGGAAGTAACGCAGCAATCCATAAAAGTATTGGATGCAGTTGCTGAACATTTTCATCATGAATTTAATTTTACTTATTGCCTGATGGGTGCTGTAGCCATTAACGAAACAGGTAATCCATTACCGGATGAAACTATTGAAGTTTGCTTAAACAGTGATGCCATTTTATTTGGTGCCATCGGCCACCCTAAGTACGATAATGACCCTACTGCTAAAGTAAGGCCAG
>JANYFT010000088.1 GCA_025359625.1 Ferruginibacter sp. | reverse complement strand
AAAGAAAGATTGTTTTGATCATAGGAAAGTGTAATCGTATCAGTTTCGTAAATAGGTTTTTTCAGAATGGAATTTTCTCCTGGTATAATTGAAGTGTTGAATAATTTAAGATCGGTTAAAAAAACTTTGGGAGGGATCGAGTTTTTGTTTACATCATCCGGATTAAATACCGTTATTCCATTTGATCCGCCAAATACAAATAAACCACCTGTAGTTTTCAGTTGAGAACCATCGGAAAACAATTGCCCTTGTATGCCATCTGCAATAGAGAAGTTATTGAATTGTTCAGTTTTCAGATCAAACCGGCTCATTCCTTCAAACGTACTTAACCATAACGTATTATTTTTTTCGTCAGCTAATATACCCTGTATGCTCATCGATGGGAGACCTTCATTTCGTGTGTAGGTTTTTATTTTTTTTGTATCAACATTGTATTTGCTCAATCCACCAGACCAGGTGCCCACCCATAAGTTACCATCAGCATCTTCGTACAATGAATTAATATCCTGGGTTACAAAAATGTCGCCTTCGTTTTTATCATATCCATGCTTTTCTATTTTTTCGGTCGGATAGTTATATAAAAACAATCCATTGTTTGTTAATATCCACAACCCATGTTTTTTGCTTTCAAACACCCTTGTTGTTTCATTACTCAGGTTATTACCACCATTAAACCGGCTTAGATCATATCGTTTGTATGTTTCAGCCTCTTTATCTTTTTTATATAATCCATTTAAAGTGCAGAACCATTCATTACCCTTACTATCTTTTAAACGGTAATTAACAGTTGAATTTTCGGGCAATCCTGCCAGTTTTACAGCATTAAGTTGAAGGGTCTTTTCAGAAAATTTATAAACACCACCATATACTCCAAAGTAATATTCATCAGGGCTATTTTCCCAAATTGCTAATACACCATTAATCTTATTTTGAAATTGGGGATAGGTTATTTTCCTGAGGTTACCCGTGGCAGGATTAAGAATATTTATACCTGAGTATTTTTCAGACCCGCCTGTAGCTATCCATATTTTTCCATCACTGGCCTCATAAATATTATTGGCCCATCCGGCAGTAAGCGAGGTTTTATCGCCATTACCATAAGAATAAGATTTCAACAAAGTTTTTTCATCATATTTTACCAGACCTGCCGACAGCGTACCCATCCAAAGCGTTCCGAAACTATCAAAACTGAGATCTGTAATCAGCATGCGTTGCAGTTCTTTTTGTGGGCCGGTTGTAAACATGGCGAACTGCCCGCTCTTACGATCAAAAAACTGCAGCCCGCCGTTAGTAGCCATCCAAATATTTTCATCTTTATCAAAAACAATCTTCCGGGGAATCCAATAAAAATCGGCTGTTCTGTAAAGTTCCTTTGAATGCCATGTTTTATAAATACCGGTTTTCAGATCAATGTCATACAGCTTTAGTTGTTGGGAAATAACCCACATGTGTCCTTGTTTATCAAAAATCACATCTCCGGGCCAATCGTTTGTTCCGCTAAATTCCTTATCAATCAACGGAAACCTGGATAGTTTTCCCTGTTTATCAATTTTAAATATCCCTGCCCAGCTAATTATCCAAATATTGCCACTATTATCTTTTTTTAACCTCAAAATATTCAGCATATTTATGTCAGCGGGCACAGGAAAGGCCTTTACTTTTTCTTCATCCTCATTTTTATATAAAAGTGAAGTAGAAATAGAGTCTCCGTCATTTGTATTCAATCCGAAATAAATTCTTCCATTATCATCTTCGCACATTTCCGCCACGTTAATTTCTTTTCCACCCGGGTTAGAAAGCAGGCCGGTGAATTTATATTGCCGGAATTTCTGATCAATTGGGTTATATACATCTAAATTAGAAGGACTGCTGCCAATCCATATTTGTCCTTTTCTATCTTCAAACATTCCGTGGATTAAAAGGCCGTGCAGGGTATTTGTATCGTTCGGATTGTAATAAAATCTTTTAAAGCTATAACCATCATAACGGGCAAGCCCATTTACTGTACCTGTCCATACATGTCCGAGTCTGTCAACTAAAACACGGTTTACCTGTACACCCGGTAAACCATCTTTTTCTGTGAATTGTGTAAAGTTGCTGGTGTTCAGTTGAGAGTAAACAGGGATAGAGAATAACAGGAGTATAAAAAAAATCAGTCGGACTCTCAGAGAAAGGAATGATCGCAGTTCAAGGTTCATATGTTAAATGTTATTAATTAAAATTATTAAAAATGTAGAACCTTCCCCTTCCTTCGTTTCTACTTTCAACTCTCCCCCATGTGCTTTTACAATATCATACGCCAGTGATAAACCAAGGCCCGTTCCTTGTCCAGTTGGTTTGGTGGTAAAGAATGGTGGAAAGATTTTATCTATTATTTTTTGAGGAATACCATTGCCATTGTCTGTGATCCTTATTTCCGCTTTGTCAGCAATCATTTTTGTCCTTATTGAAACAGTTGGTTCATATCCTTTCGATATCTGTTTCTTTTTTTCATCCACTGCATAAAAAGCATTGTTGATTAAATTAAGAATAACTCTTCCAATATCCTGCTGAATAATGTTGATGTTGCCAATGGTTTCATCGAAATCAGTTTTCAATGTTGCATTAAATGTCTTGTCTTTTGCTCTTAATCCATGATAGGTCAAACGTAAATATTCATCAACCCGTTTATTAATATCGGTTGGCTCTTTTATACCATTGCTGCTGCGACTGTGCTGCAGCATTCCTTTTACAATAGCATCAGCACGCTTACCGTGATGATTTATCTTTTCAGAATTGGATTCAATATCATTTGCCAGGGCAGATATTTCATCCATATTTCCTTTAATTACTTCATTCTTCAATTCCTTAATTAATTCACCATTTACTTCCGAAAAATTATTGACGAAGTTTAAAGGGTTCTGTATCTCATGTGCAATGCCTGCGGTGAGTTCGCCAAGACTTGCCATTTTTTCACTTTGTATAAGTTGGGTTTGGGTGGATTTGAGTTCTATATAAGCTTTTTCAATTTTTGTATTTGCTTTTTGTTTCTGCCTGTTATTTCTAAATAATAAACCTGCTATTGCCAGCACAGTGAATAAACCGCCCAGTAAAGAATACATCTTTAGGCGGTTCTGAGATTGCAGTTTTGCTGCCTCCACCTCTTTTTGTTTTTCCTGTTCTTTAAAAGCAACGTTCTGAATAGCCATAGTTTTTTCGCGACTGAATAAGCCCTCCTTTAAATTGATTGCTCGTCTTAAATATTTCAATGCGCTGTCCGGCTTGTTTTGTATGCCATAAATATCGGCAAGCATATTGGTGGCTTTTAGAAAACCAAGAGGATAACTTTTTTCGATCTTTTCATTCAATACTTGTTTTGAATACCATTCAGCAGAGTCCATGAACCCTCTTGTTTTGTAAACTAATGCAATGCCATTATAACCATCAATCCTTTCTAATAGTGTATGATATCTTATGGAGGTGGATATACTTAACCTGTATTGGTACAGCGCTGAATCAAAATGACCCTTGCCGGCATACGCACCACCTAAAATATTAGATACAAATAATGTGTCATTCCAATCCCGCACCACTGCGTAAGCCTTTTTTGCATATAGCATGGCAGAATCTGGCTGGCCTAAGCTATGAAAAACATACGCCAGATTAGCCCATGCAAAATGAATTCCGTCTGGACAACACATTGCTGCCGTTCTTAAATTTTCACGGTAATATTTCAGGCTAATATTATAATCGCCCAGGTCATAGTAGCACTCGCCCAGGTAAGCATTTGCAATAGATACGTTTATGGTATCATTATTTTTTTTGGCGAGAGTAAGAAACTTAAACCCATGATCTAGTGCTAACGGGTAGTTCCCTGAAATCATTAAAGATGCGGTTAAGCTTAATTCTACCTCATAAATCCCTCGTTCAAAATTTATTTTTTCTGCCAGGCTTAACGCCCTTTGTGCATAGTCTGCGGCAGTATCAGCGGAGGATTGGAGATAAGAGTAACTTAACGAGGTAAGTAGCCTCACTTTGTTGCTATCTTCTTTTTGCGTAAATAATACGCTCTTTAATGAATCAATTTGGTTCGTTTGTGTGTACGCACTAAACGAAAAAAAGATGAAGAGAAGTAGTAACCAGGTTTTATAAAAAAGATTTTTCATTATGCAATAATTGGTATTTGAATAAGAAATTCACTCCCTTTGTCTTCCTTTGTTTCAAGCTTTATTTCCCCACCATGAACTTTAATAATATCATAACTTAAACTCAAGCCCAAACCAGTTCCCTGGCCCGTTGGTTTTGTAGTAAAGAAAGGCTGATATATTTTATCAATGATCTTTTGCGGAATGCCGTTTCCATTGTCTTTTACTCTAATCAAAAGTTTATCCTCATTCTTTTTTGTAGTCACTGAAACAATTGGCTCATAAGCTTCTCCTCGTTGCTTACTCTTTTCATTTACTGCATAAAAAGCATTGTTGTAAAGATTCAATAACACCCTTCCAGTATCCTGCGGAATAATATAAATCCTTCCAATACTTTCATCAAAGTCTGTTTTTTACTGCTATATAATTTGAATTGTATAATACACCTAAAAGATAATGATTTTTTTGGCAGTAATTATTAATTCAGTAAAACACTTTTTTATTTCTTACACTTCAAAAATGCATTACGCTTATGCCGGTAAGTGATAATAAACTTTATGCCATTTCCCCTTCGCTTTTACTTTTATCTTGACAGATTCCGATCACTATCCGGCTGTCTCCGATGGTAAAAAATGACACTCCTTATTTCCAATCCATACTTAACTAAAGGCCATTAAATAACTGCTTTTACACCCCATTATTAACAATAACATCCGCATACCACAAAGCAGATGATTTGGGTATGCGGTGTAAACTATCTTTCTCAACATAATGTATCCCGAATTTTTTTGCATATCCACTTGCCCATTCAAAATTATCCAGCAGTGACCAGATGAAATATCCCTTTACGTTTACGCCGGTTTCGATGGCTTCGCTGATGGCGGAGATATAGCCTTTAAAAAACTCAACCCGTTCAACATCATCTACTTTTCCATCAATCAGTTTATCATCAAAAGCACACCCATTTTCAGTAATAAAAATGGGTGGGTTATCATATCTTTCAGCTATCCATTGCAATAGTTTTTTACAGCCCCATGGCACAATGGCCCATTGCATGTCGGTTAGTTTCCAGTCTGTTGAAATACTTAAGTTAACATCCTGGTCTTCTGACAAACCACCGTTGCCATACACACTACCTTCTTCTTTATTATTAGTGGCATCCGATGCATACATGGTGGTGTAATGGTTCAAGCCAAAAAAATCAGAAGATCCTTTGAGCAATGTTTTCTCGGCATCGGTAAATGTTGGCAAACGGTTACCTAACCTGTGTTTCATTACTGCAGGATAATCGCCTTTGTAAACAGGATCTGCAAACCAGGCTAAAAAAAATTCAAGTGCCCTTTGTGCAGCATCTTTATCTGCAATGCTATCAGTTAAAGCTTCCCGCCAGTCGCAATTGTTGGTAATACCAATCAACCCTTTTTGCTTTTGCTGAAATTTTGTACGGTATACATTCACCGCCTGTGCATGGGCCAGCAATAAATTATGCCCCGCTACATAAGGCAGGTCATTTGATTTTTTACCTGGAGCAAAAACACCATGACCATAACCCAGAATAGCCACCACCCATGCTTCATTGATGGTGATCCAGTTTTTTACCCGGTCGCCAAAATGCTTAAAACAAATACTGGCATACTCTGCAAAAACATTGGCTATTTCATTGCCTAACCAACCATCAATTTCAAACTCCAGTGCGGCAGGCAAATCCCAATGGTACAAAGTTACCCAGGGTTCAATACCTGCAGCCAGCAACTCATTAATTAGCCTGTTGTAAAAGTCAATGCCTTGGTGGTTCACAGCACCCCGCCCTGCCGGCATTATCCGTGACCAGGCAATCGAGAACCTGTAAGCTTTTAGGCCCATGGCTTTCATTAACGCCACATCTTCTATTATACGATGGTAATGGTCGCAGGCTATTTCGCCGGTATCCCCATCCTGCACTTTTCCCGGAATTAAACAAAAAACATCCCAAATAGACGGGCCCTTGCCATCTTCATTCCATGCGCCTTCTATTTGATAAGAAGAGGTGGCACTACCCCATATAAAATTTGCTGGAAACTGCTGACTCATAAATTTTGGGGTTAATTAGTAATGTAAAATCGCCAGGCGAAATCAATTTTTTAATGGAGATAAATAAGCCGCCAAGTTATACTATTTACACAAATCCATTTTACAGAACTCTTTTTTATTATGGATACAACTTAAAAATCATCCTGACAATATTGGCAGCGGCAGTAACTGCAGCTGTTTAAAAAAGAATTTATTTTGTTTCGATACTAATACTTTTTTAATTTTTGTTACGCACATATAAACAGAAGAATGATAAAATATGGCGAATTGAAAAATAATGATTTACTTAAAGTTTATTTCATTCTGTATAACAGCAACAACTATTTTTTGACATCTCTAATACCAAAAAATGTACATTCTTTCAACGATTGACCTGCTTATTATCCTTGCTTATTTTGCGTTAATGGTCTTCCTTGGTTTTTACATGAAAAACCGGGCGAAGAAAAGTAAAGATGCTTACCTGATGGCTGGCAAATCTTTACCCTGGTATGCGTTGGGCTTAAGCGATGCCAGTGATATGTTCGACATCAGCGGTACAATGTTGCTGACAAGCATGGCTTTTTTATACGGTTTTAAAAGTGTTTTTATCCCATGGATGTGGCCAGTGTTTAACCAGATCTTCCTGATGGTATTTTTAAGCCGCTGGTTGCGCCGCTGCAATGCCACCACGGGTGCTGAATGGTTGAAAACCCGCTTTGGCCTTACAGACAGGGGAGTAGGCCAGGGTCATAAAGTAGTAGTTGCTTTTGCATTGATTTTGTGCATTGGTTATATGGCTTATGCCTTTGTAGGTGTAGGAGAATTTCTACAGATCTTTCTTCCTTACGAACGGATAAAAGATACTTTCCCGTTTTTAAATCATGGAGAAGCTGCCTTCGCTGCCGGTTCAGATCAGTACCGTGCAGCACTGGAAATTTCCAAACACAATACGGCTCAATTTTATGGCGTTTCTATTTGCCTGATCGCTATGATGTATAGTATTTTGGGCGGCATGCACGGCATTGTGCTGGCAGATGTTATCAAGTATATGATCATGATCATCTGCTCTCTTTTTGTTGGCATCATTGCCATGCGACACCTGAGTGCGACCGGCGTAAATGTATTGGAAAGAGTCCCTAAAGGATGGGACTCTCCTTTCTTTGGTATGGACCTCGGCTTAGACTGGACCAATAAATTAGACGAAGCAAAAATCAAACTGGAAAAAGATGGTTACCAGTTATTCTCTGCCATCATGGGGATGATGCTGTTTAGTGGTATCATGAAGAGTCTGGCAGGGCCAGCACCTAACTACGATTGCCAAAAAATATTGAGTACTAAAAGCCCCGAGGAAGCCGCCAAAATGAGCGGATTTATTTCAGTGATATTGATGCCTGTAAGATATTTTATGACCATGGGGCTTTGCGTACTTGGCATACTTTATTTTAAAGACCTTAACCTGCACAATGGCACGGACGGGTTAATGAATTTTGAAAATATCATGCCTTCTGTTATCAGCAAATTTTTACCGGTTGGTTTAATAGGACTGGTACTGGCTGGATTTTTAGGAGCTTTTATGAGCAACTTTAGCGGTACTTTAAATGCAGGGCAGGCGTATATAGTAAATGATATTTACCTAAAGTACTTCAACCCAAAAGCAGAGCGTAAAAAGATTATCACTATGAGTTACCTGAGTGGTATCGTGATGGTGATTTTTGGAATTGGCTTAGGCTTGCTGATAAAAGATGTGAATATGATTTTCAACATCATCACCGCCGGTTTGTATGGCGGCTTTGTGTGCGCCAATGTGTTGAAATGGTACTGGTGGCGTTTTAATGCCAATGGTTTTTTTTATGGCATGCTGGCAGGTATCCTAGTTAGTGCTATACCGCCATTGTTAAGTGTAACCGGCATTACTACTTACTTTGACGGTACCCGTATGTTGTATTTCTTTCCTGTGTTTATTGCCATTCAATTTATTGCCTGCATTATTGGAACCTACAGCGCACCACCAACCGACACGCCAACTTTGCTAAACTTTTATAAAACCGTAAGGCCCTGGGGCTTTTGGAAACCCATACACGAAATGGCTGTTGCCGAAGACCCTTCTTTTAAAGCCAATCAAAATTTCACTGTCAATATGTTCAACATTGCGCTTGGTATTATCGGGCAAATATTGCTGATGTTATTACCCATGTACCTTATTTTAAACCAATGGAAAGGATTGGGTATTGTACTTGCTTTAACAGGCGTTATATTTTTAGTAATGAAGCGTACCTGGTGGAACCGATTAAAAGATTTTTAATTTACCGGATAATAACCCTGATACCTAAGGCAGCGATTTATTTCGTTGCTTTTTTTTTGGGGAAGAAATTTATTTGGATTGCAATACTTGACAAAAAAAACGGCCCTGAAAATCAGGGCCGCATTACCATTTAGTATAAAACCTCGAAACATTTTTATTGAGGAAGCAATACGTGGTCTACCACATGTATCACACCATTGCTTTGATTTACATCTGCGATAGTTACATAAGCAACACCACCTTTTTCATCTTTCATAGCTACTTTTTTTCCTTTCATGGTGGCAGTTAATTTGCCACCTGCTACTGTTGTTAAAGTTGCAGTGCCATTGCCTTTCTTAATCATTTTCATAAGGTCTGCTGCGCTTACTTTACCTGCAACTACATGGTAGGTTAAAATACCAGCCAGCATAGCTTTATTTTCTGGCTTTAATAAGGTAGCCACTGTACCGGCGGGTAATATATCAAATGCTGCATTGGTAGGTGCAAATACAGTAAAGGGACCTGCACTCTGCAAAGTTTCTACCAGTCCTGCTGCTTTAACTGCTGCAACTAAAGTGGTATGATCTTTACTGTTTACAGCATTTGAAACAATGTCTTTGGAAGGGTACATTGCTGCACCACCAACCATAACCGTTTTTTCGGCAGACATCTTATCCATTTGAGCAAAAGAAACATTGGTAAATAATGCTACAATTGCCACCATCATAAATGTTTTAAATTTTTTCATTGTGTTGATTTTTTTTGTGTTGATTTTTTTGTTGTGGAATTATTTTATTTCATTCATCTACGTGGCTTGGTGAATGATGGATTGTGTACTGCTAAAAAAAGGCATTATTTATTTATGGGTAATTAATTTAACGAAAAAAATTACCCGTTTATAAAACAGTAATATTTAAAAATAGGATACTTGAAATTTATTTATAGGAATTTAGATGGGGATTATTTTGGGTATCCTTTATTACTAAAATTCTTTGTGCAGAATTACTAAAACAACAAAAAGGTTTTTGTAAAAAAATACCGGCTTGTATAAGGCCGGTCATAAAAATATAAGCAGAAAAAAAATTACATTTTACCCATAACAAACATAGGCCCCTTTGGCGTTACATTGCCTGATTCGTTTTCAAGTGTTACCGCAAATGCTTCAACTTTACCAAAAGTTTTCATTTTTTGTATGCGGTATTTATCTCCTTTTTTTGATGTTAAAATCATTCCTCCGTCTACAGGTTTACCATCCACAATACCCCACAACTGGTATTGTTTACCCGCAGGTGCTTCAGGTAAATTGCTGGGATCTATATAAACTTCGCCGGTGTTTTCCATCCAGAAAATTTTAGCGGCGGCATCTGGTGAAGCTTCCAATCCATGCAAAGAAACAGGTTTACTGTATTTGTTTTGTACTACCTGCATATCATCTTCCATTGACTTATTGTCTTCTTTCAAACCTGCAAGTTCCTGTTGTGCCTGCTCTAAGCTTTGGGTAGTATGGCTGCTTTTATTAAACATTATAATATTTAAAGCTACACTTCCCACTAATAAAGCTATTGAAGCTGCGGTGGCAAATTTCCAATAAGGATTTATACCAATAACTTTAGCGGAAGAACCTTCTGTTGAATAATTGCCAGGCATAACTATTTTTGATGTGGCATCATCGGCATTAATTTGTTCAAATATTTTATCTTTTACCGAAGAAGCTGGTTGAATACCAAATGACCTAACATACAACTCCATGCTGTCCTCTATCTGCACCAGCTCTACAGCAACTTCAGGATATATTGTTGCATATTGACGCACCAGTTTCTCTTCTTCCTGAGAGGCTAAACCGGTAGCATATAGCTCCAATATTCCTGATGATATGATATCTTTTGCTTCCAATTATAAATTATAAGTGTTGTAACATTTTTCTTAGTTCTAATATTGCTGTTCGCATTCTTGTTTTAACAGTACCCAATGGTATCCCCAATTCCTTTGCAATTTCATCCTGTGTATATCCGTTGAAATAGGCCATGTCGATGATAACCCGTTGTTCAGGTTTTATATTGGCAAGTTGTTTTCGTATCCCAAGCGAATCAAATTTATTTATATTGATGGAATTATCCTGTAAATTATTTACGGAATTTTCATCGCCTGAGATTTTACTTTGTTTTTTATATCCCTTACTGCGCAACACGTCGATAGTGAGGTTCCTGGTTAAATTTAGCATCCAGGTAAACAATCTTCCTTTTGATTTATCGTAGCTGGTGAAGTTGTGCCATATCTTTACAAATGCTTCCTGGAGTATGTCTTCTGTAAGCGCCACATCTTCTACCATACGAAAAATAATGTTATTGAGGGCGGGAGAATAATTATCATATAGATATGAAAATGCCTGTTTATCCTGACCTTGTAATAAGGCTACCAGCTCTTCTTCACTATATTTATTAATTACTTCCAAATATGTATGTTTCTTAACTTAGTTGCTAAAATAAAGAATTTTGAAATACCTTTTGCATTAACACCATAATAAAAAAAATGTTCCAGAAAGCTGCACCTATTTTACCGGCTGTAAATATCAGGGATACCATTGAATTTTATAAATGTAAACTTGGCTTTACAAGCGTAAGTTTTGGTAATTATGCCATTTTAAAATACCGCGATGCGGAAATACATATAATTATGGCAGACAACAAAAAACGTTTTGAACATGCCGCCTGCTATATTTTTGTAGATAATGTTGAAGACCTGTATGCAGACCTTGCTGCTAAAGAATTAATTTATCCGAAAGGACAATTAGTAAACGATTCAAGAGGGTTTAAAGAATTTACTATATTGGATAACAATGGCAATATAATACGCTTTGGACAAAAACGATGAAACAAAAAATTTCGAGATAGAAAACTAAAATGGAATAAAGACAATTGCAACAAGAAGAAATCAAGAAAATAATATTTACCCATTCATCACCAGTAAAGAAGATTTACTATTTATATTGATTATTAAATAGGAGTGTAATACCGATTAATAAATCTTAAAAATCAAAGCGCCTGCACTTCATAAACAGGGCTAAATAAATACATTTTTCCTGTTGCCAGTTCCTTACATTTAAATCTTTTGCGTACTTTTTCTTCTTTTATAAAAACCCTCCCCCCCTTTATTGTAAACTGTGCTCCTTTAGGCAAGGCTTCTATTAAAATTACACCTTCCTTTTTTTTATCGTATTGATGCAATACCCTTAGCAATGCTGTATCGGCACAACTACTGGCAGCAGGGTTTTGCAGGGTTTTAAATAATGTCTTCTGAATATCTGAAGGGAAAATTTTTTTTTCTAAGAATTGGGCCAGCACTTTGCTAAACTCATTCTTCCACTCGGGTCCATGTGCCTGCACCCGATGACCAAAACGCTCGTAAGTAAACAAATGTGCCAGCTCATGTAAAAGCGTAATTAAAAAGGCATAAGTATTTAAGTTGCCGTTTACACTTATGCGGTGATTTTTACCAGGGAGAGAATTTCTGTAATCACCCAGTACAGATTTTCGTTCACGGGTTATAGTTAGTTGCACTTTATAATGAAGCAGGTAATAAGAAACTTCATCAAAACTGCCTTCGGGTAAATAATTTTTTAGCTGGTGTAAAGGAGCTTCCTGCTTAGCCATTCTTTTGTCTGTTCAATTTTGTAACAATGCGTACTTCAGCAGCCAGGTAAATCAGGTACACTATCATGGATACAAAAACAGTGCCTTTACTAAACTTATCTTTCATGGCCAGCCAGTAAATAAAAATGGCTATTATGCACACAAACATTTTAATCATCATAGCCGCCATAACACTACGGATAAAAACATTGGGGTTACTGTTTTGCAAAGCCTTTTGCTGAATAAAAAAAGTAACCAGCGAAAGTATAAGGAACAGGCTGTTGCTTATGATAAGCACATCGTTATCAATTCCCCATTTTGCCAACAGCGTTTTGGCCGAAAGAAAAAAACCATTGCAAATAATAAAAACCAGCAGCAATGGCAATAAAACATTTCTTTTAGCCTTCATTGAATTATTGTTATTATTGACGCAGATTATTGGTTAACTACAGCACCCAATTCTACATTTAGTTCTACAACATTTGCACCCATGTGGCAACGCCCATTAAAAGTAGCAGTCGGCTCCACTTCTAGTTTGCCTGCATAAATATCACCATCTATATTGCATTTTCCACGCAATTGCAACACTTCTTTTACATCCATCTGGCCGGTTACTCTGCCTAGTACATCCGCCTGTCTGCCTTTTACTGCGCCTTCAACAACACCATCTGAGCCTATTAAAACTTTTGCTTTGCCATTAATATTACCTATTAAAGTGCCATCAATTCGAATGTCGCCTGAGCTTTCGATATCGCCATTAATAATGGTGCCTGCTCCAATAATGGTTGTGCTGCCACCGGGTAATTCAGTTTCAGAAAATTTAGATTTTGAATTGAACATAATATTGATTTTTTAAGGTTTGGAATTGGTTGATATAAAAAAACGATAGTCTTTCAAGTTAAGGAATATTTCACTCTCCACAAATAAGAGATACCTTCAAAATTTATCCCTGCTGTCAACAAATTATTTGCCGAAACTTCCGGCGATGATAATTGTATTAAAACAACGTTAAAAAATTGTTCATGGTATGCCGCTACCAGTAAGTTTTTTTTATTCATTCGTATTATCCTCTTTTGGCAGGTCTAATTTATTGGTATCCAATGATGACACCTTTCCTTCTAATACTTTTTTAAGATTATCTAAATATTGCTGTTTAAATTTCATGGCATTCTCCATAGAATCTGTTCTTATTTTAAGCTGCCTGAATTCTTTTACCTGCCGTGCATCTCCATATCCTACGCCGGGTAAATAATATTTTATAGGTGTAAAAACTATTAGTGCTACTGTTAATATAGTAAGCAAAACGAATACAGAGCTTAATACAATATATACACTAAGGCGGCTAAGCTTAAACTTTACCACTTCTTCATAGGTATCCTCATTCATTACTACCAGCAGATACTTGTTGCGCAATCGTTTTAATGTAGTGTTACCATCTAAGCGGGCCATATTTCATTATTGGATGTTAAAAATAAGCAACCCAAAGCATTATCCCTTACTAATTGGCAAAAATAACCGATATTTAGCCGCATTATTTCAATCAATTATCCATGCATAAAAGTATCCGGTTACAGCTTTTTTTATTATCTGTTCTATTCACCTGTGCAGGCAGTGTTTTTGCACAACCAGCATGGACTTTTAATTTGCTTGATTCATCCAAAAGATCTAAAAAATTTGAGGAACGAAAATTAGGTTCTGAGAAGATGGCAGAGAAGAAATTTACGGTAATAAGACATGTTTTTCAAAATAATTATACCCATTATAATTATTACTACAATGCCCATAATAAAATAAATGCTGTTATTGAAAGAGCCAAAACTGCTCAAAAAGATGATTATACCAAACTGCTTACTTACTATCCTTACAGTTTAGAAAATACTGCCCTGCAAAAAACAGAATTAGACTCTGTAATTTATAAAGCCACGGCTGGTATTTTATTGCATGATTTGCGCAACGACTGGATAGACAATATGTACCTGTTAATAGGCCAGGCCTATTTTTTTAGAAAAGATTTTGATTCGGCTGCCGCTACATTTCAATTTATTAACTACAATCTTTTTCCACGTAAAAAAGATGAAGATGATAACCGGATTGTGGGCACACGTGATGCATCCAGCAGTGGTAACCTGAGTATTGCCAATAAAGAAAAAAGGAATATCCTGCAAAAATTAACCGCAGAACCACCCAGCAGAAACGATGCGCTGATCTGGATGATACACACTTTAATTGAACAGGATGAATTGAGTGAAGCCTCTGCACTGATCAGCACTTTACAGCATGACCCCAATTTACCCCAAAGGCTGTTAAACGATTTGGCACAAGTAAATGCTTACTGGTTTTTTAAACAAAATATTTACGACAGTGCTGCTTCCCATTTAGAAAATGCTATCAGCAATGCATCAACAATACAAGACCAGGCAAGGTCTGAATTTTTATTGGCGCAATTGTATGAAATAACGCATCAATTTGACAAGGCCACTTTATTTTATAACAGGGCATCTAAACATACCACCGACCCGCTGATGGATATTTATGCCCAGTTAAATAATGCAAAAATGATGAAGGGTACGGACTCTGTAGAATTGAAAAAAAGTATTGACAACCTTGTACACATGGCTAAAAAAGATAAATTTGAGCCTTACCGGGACATCATTTATTATTCTGCCGGAGATTTGTTAATGCAAAAACCCGATACTAATGCTGCAAAATTTTATTACAATAAAAGCTTGAAGTACAATGAAAGCAATATGTCATTTAAAAATAAAGCTTTTTTAAAATTAGCTGATATTGCCTATGACCGTAAGCAATATAAAATGTCTTACGCCATGTATGATAGTCTGCAATTAGGTGATACCTCGCTCAACGACAGGTTAAAGCAGGTACAGGAAAGAAAAAATGGGTTATCTAAAATTGTAGAAAAAATAATCATTATCGAAAAAGAAGATAGTTTGCAAAAAATTGCCGCCATGCCCCCCGCAGACAGAACTGCGTTTATAAAAAAAATGACAAAACTATTGCGTAAACAAAATGGGTTAAAGAGTGAGGAAAATGATAACGGATCAATGCCCATTAGTTTCGATAATAAAAAAAATGAACCGTCAGATCTTTTTGCCAGCAGTAGCAGCAGTGGCAAAGGAGAATGGTATTTTGATAATACCACTTTAAAATCAAGAGGCCTTAGCGAGTTTAAAAGAAAATGGGGCACCAGAACAAATACAGATAACTGGAGAAGAAAAAGTGCAACAGCAACAGTTGCAAAAACTGATACGTTAATTGCTCCTCCAGACATGGGGGGTGGTGACATGGATGCAGCTCCTTCTAAAACAGACGAACAAAATCTGGCATTAAAAATAAAGAGCGATTTAAAAAATACAGCAGCCGAAAAAATTACACAACCGGAAGACCAAAGCTTTGAAGGCTTAATGGCAACGCTTCCGTTAACTCCTGAAAAATTAGCGGAAAGCAATAATTTAGTGGCCGTCAGTCTTTTTGATCTGGCAAAATTATACCAGACAGAACTGGAAGATTATCAACAGGCAATTGTTACTTACGACCAATCTTTACAACGTTTTCCTGATTCCTTGTACAACGGCAGCATATACTTAGGCCTTTATTATTGTTATAATAAATTGGGTAATACTGAAAAAGCAAATTATTATAAAAATCTTCTTAATACAAAATTTGCTGCAAGCCCTTCCAATAAATTATTGACCAGCCCTTTTGCCAGCACCACGTCTTTAAAAAATACGGAAGGCACCAAACGATACGAAGCAATTTATAATTTATTTATTGAAGGTAAATTTGAAGCGGCCCTTTCAGAAAAGCAAAAAGCGGATAGCTTGTATGGCAACAATTACTGGAGCCCGCAATTACTGTACATTGAAGCAGTGTATCATGTAAAACAACACCAGGATAGTTTGGCCATTGCAGTGTTGGATAACATTATAAGTTTGTATCCAAAATCAAACCTAAAGCCAAAAGCAGAGCGGATGATTGACGTATTAAAAAGAAGAACTGCGATAGAAAGTTATTTAACAACCCTCGTAATTACCAGGGCTAAAGAGGATGAAATAATCAGGGTGCCCAATGAAAAGCTGATAAGAAATGATTCGAACCTGATAGTATCGCCCAAACGTTTTGATAGCAGCAAAGCAGTTTCACCAAATGGGTTAGCTGGCGCAAAAGACTCTGTAAAAAAAGTTGCACCGCTTGTAGTAAATGGCCCTTTTACTTTTAATGGCACTACACAGCAAAATGTTATCATGGTACTGGATAAGGTTGACGGCACTTACGTCAATGAATCTAAAAATGCATTCACCCGGTATATTGCCGAAAATTTCAGGAACCAACCTATTACTGTTTCCAAAAATGTTGTTGATAAAGATATTTCATTATTGGTTTTTGCCTCTTTTGCAAATGCAGATGCGGCGTTACAATTTTTAAATAAAGTTAAAAAAGCTGCACCGGATGAGGTATCATGGCTGCCTGCAGCAAAATATACTTTCCTGATAATTTCGGATGATAACCTGCAATTGTTACAAATCAATAAAAATTTAAAAGAATATAAAGGGCTTTTAAATAAACAGTTCCCCGGCAAATTTTAGTAAGTGTAAAACAGCCGGTGAAAAAGATTGATGGAAGTTTACAATCGACATATCCCAATTATAAAAACTTGAAAAAAGTAATAATGAAAAAATCAGTAAAAATTTTATGGC
>JANYFT010000078.1 GCA_025359625.1 Ferruginibacter sp. | reverse complement strand
AAAGAAAGCCGATACTTTTTACCTTAGTACAAAGCACCATGTAAACGTCGGTCAACACAAAAGTATACCGACAGCCCCGGGCATCTCTTTTATGACCGGGATTTTTTAACGGGGCCGTCGGATACTTTTATAAATGTTGGCAGAAATATTATAACCACCATTACTTAAATCGAAACTTATGAGTTTAATAGACCAAGGAAATTCAATTGTTGGAAAACTGAAAAGAAATGAACTAACCCGAAGTGACTTAAGTACATATTTCACAGTTGCTCAAAGCAATCTGCAAGAAGTAAAAAATCTCAACACTACCGAAGAAGTAAAGAATGTATCTACTCCATTCTTGGTGATGTTGAGTAACGAAAGCTTTACAAATAACGATTATCTACGACAGACAATAAGTGCCGAAGGTTATTACTCTGCCAGCTACTATATACAAACTAAAATTTTAGACGAGTTCAATATCCCTAAACCAGAAAAGTTGATTGACTATGTGGAGCTTTTAAAACTAAGGCTTACTATTCTTTTGAGCGGTAAACATTATTTTCCTGACTTACTTTTTAGGGTTCCCAAAAACCCAAACATTAGTGAATATTGGACACCCTTATCAAGTAGTGGAACTTCTGACGCAAAAGGTTTTAAGGATATGGTGATGGCTGATGCAGGTCTTTTAGTTAAATATGCTAGTTCCCCTTTAATTGGTGCATTTCAACAAGACGGGCTCAATCTTGCAAACTCGGTTTTAAGTGACAATAAAAACTTACTTATTAATTTCTCAATAGATGATTTGATAAAAAAGGGCTTAGTCATGCATAACCTGCTATTTAACTATTTAAACAATACATTGGAAAGAAATGGAAAATTAGATTTTCATTCTGATGACGATGACGATTAAATAAAAGAGATGATTTTGTAGCTAATCATACTTCTAAAAAATTATTAAAATGAATGAATTATATCAACAATTAGAAAGCGTTATAGAAAGTCATTATGGTGCAATGCCAAAGAATGATATTTTAGAATTTTCGCAGGAATTTTGTAATCACTTTATGATACAAACCAACAGTCTTCTTCAAAATAACTTACAGAGATGGAATGATACGAAAATTCGAGAATACACTTTACGGGTCCAAGGTTATGCAGCTATAAATTCTGCTATTCTTACTTTAAGAACAGGTGCAGATGACCAAAACTTAATAGCTAAAGGAAAAAATACGGCTGATGAAATGTTTGAAAATATAAAGAAGGAATTCGAACCAGAATATTCCAGTGCTACCAACTCACGTAAAAAGCAAATTACCGATGAAATTTACCTTCCTCACATTTCATTACTGTGGCTTTTTAAACGTTATTAGGTGATTACGTACTAAATATGAAAGCTCTAAAAATATCAGATATAAAAGAATGGCTCATTGAAAACAGAAGCGAATATCAAATTTTAAAAGCACAGGAATTTCCACCATTTGACAATGCTTTATATTGGACTTACAATCATTTATACGACTTTATCAATTATTACAAATTCAAGCATCAATGTGACAAAGCCTTATCCGAAATAAATACTGATGATTTCATTAAATTATCTTTATGGACAAAGGAACATGAAGGTTTGGGTTCTCAAGACTTATTAATGTTTGAAGTTAATTATATCGATTGGGATGATGATGTAAGTTGTGACCAAATTAAAATTCACAAAGGACTTTACACAGAACGGAAACCATTTGCAAACATCCTTTGCTTTTGTAAAGTTTTTCAACATTTGTATTGGGACAATTGTATTCACGAAACAGAGTTGACTGAAAGTGAAAAGTCAAAAGTAATTGCTGAACTAAAAATGATTTTGAAGAATTACTACGTTGACACAACAACCGACTGACCAATACTTCTGCCAACATGGGTATTGCTGCAAGTGTGGCAGGACGTTGTAATCTTCGGCTGTAGCTCGCTATCAGCAGCGGTTTCGGCGGACGGAATTCTGTTGAGCTTTTAGTTTTTATCTTGTACTTTTAATTCTTTATTGGGCAGCGGTTCCGGGCAG
>JANYFT010000069.1 GCA_025359625.1 Ferruginibacter sp. | reverse complement strand
GATTTCAATGCATTGCTATCAATTAAAGAAGAAAACGGCAACTATAAATTAAGACCTGTTTTACAAGTGAAATAAAAAAAAACTACTATTACTACTTATTATAAGCCCTCGGAAGAGGGCTTTTTTTGAAGAAATCAATGGTTGTTTTTTACTATTTCTTATTACCGGATGGCACAAAACAAAACTGCTTCAAACAAAAAAAACAATATATATATGCGGTAATAATGTTCTGTTTTTAAAAGTAAAAAGCTTTAAAACTATTTATGCTTTATTAATACCTGCGTGCTTACAATTTTACCCCTGTCAGCAATATTTACTACATAATAACCATTGGGTAAAGTTGATGTATTGATGTCCATATTCTGTTTAAGAAATGGCTGGTCATATACTTTTTTACCACTCACGTCAATCATATACACTCTTCTGCTGTCAGAAAATATTTCTTCTGAAGAATACACATTTATCAATCCATCTGCAGGATTTGGCGATACTCTTATATTTTCTCCTTCAACTATTTTGTTCACCATCACTATTGTACTCACGTAATTTTTACCTGATGTTTCGTAAGTCCTTACCCTGTAATAAAATGTGTTGGTACTATAAGCGGTATAATTTAAATGATAAGTATTTTTATTTTCATCTGCGGCTACTGTACCGGCAATTTTCCAGACAGCATTGTCTTCGCTGTACTCTACTTCAAATTTTGAAAGTGGTATTGCCGGCGTTGCTATCGTCCATTTAATATTGTGCAGATCTTTATTTATCCTCGCTGCTTTTATGTCAATAAATTTTACAGGCAGTATTACACCAAAATAATACGGCGTGGGTTTATTTTCATTTATATCTCCTGCATCTCCATCAGCATTAGGATCAAGAGCCGTAATAGTGCCGTTATTTGATGAATCAATTACAGGAATCCTTAAGCCTAACTTTCCTATTTCTCCCAAAGCAAATGCAGTACTATTATATATAGTGTTGTTAATAAGGTTAGTCGCTCTCAGCCGTATCTGGATACTTACGTATCCGTTAACCATGTTGGTTAATACCTGGTTATCTAAAAATATTTTAACATCAGTAATGCCGTCATAATTGGGATTGAGTATTAAATTAGTAGGATTGGTACCGGCAATAATTGTTGCAGTGGCAGCAGACACATTGCCTGCACCAAACACAGCAGCCAGATCGCCAAGAACATTAAAATTTGCGAGCTTTACATTGCCAAGATTTTTTGCATAAATCTCATATACGATATCTTCGGTGCTGGTATTTACATTGGTACTGCCCAGCAGCCTTTCAGAAATGCCAACAGAAGGCGATATGCTTGAATTATCTACAGGGGTAAGTCCTAATTGAAAAGGAAGTTCAGGCCCCATAACATGTGAGGGTATATCATAATTATATCGGTAACAGGTACTGCTAAAATCTGTACCACATAATTGTATGGCACCATTCAGGTATAGTATGCCATAGCAGGGCTTGGGCATATCCTGAATAAAATTAGCTGTCGCATTTCCTACAGCTGTAGCGTAATTGGTAACTTCAAAAAATTTGCAGTAATTATCACCCATAGCCAGGTACATTCTGCCATTGGGAATTATTACAATGTCGCCACTAAATAAAGTATTGGGTACATTATCTGCGGGAAAATTAAGTGTTTTGGTGAATAATACCGTTCCGGTGGCCTCATCAATCCGCTCAATGATGGCATCATTGCCGCTTAAGTTTCTGATAGACCAAACATCACCGTTGATATCAAATTCAAAATTGTTTGGAACGTATGGATAAAGATAGTTGGGTGTCATTGGCATAATAGCAGGACAACTATAATCAAGTGGCAAACCCATATTATAAATATATAACCTGCTGTCGTTTGATTGAATGTCATTGATGTAAACAGCATTGTCTTTTGGGTTGTAAGCAATAAATCTACTGTACACATTATTGAATGGAGGATTTATTGTACAGTTGGCCATTGCATAAGGTGCAGTTGTTGGTTTGCCTATCAGCGTAAATTCTACATTGGTATTGTTACCACAGGTATTACTTCCAAAATTTAAAATGGCTGAACTAATGGCCCTACTTTGGCTAAAAGCACTTGCACAAACAAAAACAATGACAATAAATATAACTGCGCACTTAAATCTTTTTATCATACGCCAATGTTTCAAATGAGGATATCATTGCTGTATAACGTGCAAAAACTTAAACTATTGCAAATTGTAAAACAATGTTGAAACAATAAAAATGCAGTATGTAAACATTTATTAAATTATGAAAGAGGGCTGTAATTATGGGAAAGGCTAATACAAGTGCAACAATGGCAAAAGAATGAATAACCAATTAGCGAATGTTAGCATAACTTATGCCAGCAGCAGAAGGTATTTCGAAAGAAGTAGCTGCAGTATAAACTTCTGTACCGTTGTTAAAAACTGTTTTTAAACGGTAGTATACTTTTTCAGCTGATACATAATTCCTGATAAATTTAGTTTCGTAACTGGTTGACCATTCTGTAACATCGCTTGCAGCAACTGTCCTGATAGTTTTAAAACTTTTGCTGCCATCGGTAACCTGCAATTCAAAACGGCTTGTATTACTTTCATTGCTTGTCTGCCATTTAATATAAAAGCCATTGATACCTGTTTTAAATGTCAATTCAACGCCGTTGTTATCTATGGTATTCATTTTAACTGTATTATTTACGGTAAGATCTGTACATCCATAGTCTGTAAGTTTTGAGTGAGCAGTTGCACTGAATGTTATAAGAGAGAAAGTGATTGCGATGATAGTGTTGATGAGTTTCATTGTAATTTTTTTATTTTGTTGTTTCTATTATAATTGCACGTAGTGTGCCAAACCATAAAACCCTTTGTGGTAAAGGGTTTTAGAGAATTGCCATTTTCAGGACTGTCTATAATTTGGAAAACGGCAGTCTTTTTTCCAAATACTGAACAAAAATTAGGCGAAAATGAATAGTTCAATTTTAATTGACTGGTAATTGAGGTTTGTTTGCAGGGCGTATTTAAATTAGGAATGCTATCTCATTTCATCCGACATATAGATATGCCATTATCATTTTTAAGTTAGTGTAACCTTTTTTCTGCGGAGACGATGCCTGCACATACACTAATTTATACTGTTGATAACCGTATAGCTGGGTGAAAAATTGATTTTCTTTTTCATTGTACCAGGTTATACAAAATGCTATGTTTTATCAGGTTTAAAAATAATGGCGTGGCACAAATAAAGTACAAGTGTATTATTCATCACCGTTTTGCGAGGATAAATTAAATAGCCGGAACGGTACGGACATTTTGCAGGAGGGTATGCCAACAGCTTATTGATTTTCGACAAAGAAAAGTTGTTAGTTGATAACAATGGAAAGGGGAGAGGTATTGCGACCTATGGGAAAATGTTAGCATTGGGTGGCAAAATAAACCATTAATTCGCCAGTAAAAACATGTAAAACAAACCAGCAGCAACCAGCACAAGCACTACTGCCCCGGTTTTGGAAGGAATATTTGCCCGGCGTATCATACTCATTATAAGGCCAATCGCCATTACTACAAGGCCAACCCACACTAAGTTAATGTACGGGAAAATATAGGCTTTCAGGGTTACAAAATCAATCATTTTATCAGATTCCTTTACGCCTATTTTTAACTTTTTTTGATCGGTAGTGATGCCAGCAAATTTTATAAAAAGGTTTTGGGCATATACTGTATCATCTACCTGGTTAATACCCATGCTATCAATTAAAATCATGGGCGACGCTTTGTATTGCATGCTGTCGTTACCGGTTATGGTGATATTGGCAGTTACCATTGGTCCGGTTAAGGGAATATTAAATTTGTTGGTTACCGGGTTTTTTGTAACACCCTTTAACACCATAAATCCTTTTGAATAAAAAATAGTATCACCTTCTGCAACCTCACTTATTTTAAATGAACTGGTATCCTTTTCTCTTTCGGGGCTTAAAGCATAAGAGATGTAGGTAAATACATCATGTGATAAATAATTTTTTGTATCAGGGTTACTGCTCATGTTATTGTTCTTCATGAGGTAAACATCCGGACTAAGTACAAAAGATTCTGAAATCTTTTTAGTAGCAGGATCTTTTCTCTCAAATAATAAATGATAAAATCGTTTGCCTGTTTCGTGGCCGGAACTATCGTATAAATAGGTAACATCATAAGGCCCCATTTTTTTTGGAACCTGGCGGATGAGATTGATATTTTCAGCCGCAACATCCTGCTGTTTGGT
>JANYFT010000065.1 GCA_025359625.1 Ferruginibacter sp. | reverse complement strand
GCTCCATTTTTTTGGAGCAATTATTCATTGCTTTTTTTGAAGGCTGCTTAAATGAACTGCTAACAACAGCTGCGGAAAATCTACAGGGTGATTTTTTGAGGTTTTATAGTTTTTTCACAGTCTGACGTTCAGGTATTGCTGCAGGTGGGATATTCTATAACTGTCAGCCCAGTACTGCAGCCTGGCTTTGATTTGTTGTTGAAGTTAAGAACTTTAGCTGGGCTTTATTCGTCTGCCGAAACCGCTGCTGATAGTAGCAAATAGTTGATGTTTCAATGTCCAGCCCCACTTGTAGCAATACTTTTGTTGGGCGTAGGCTTTTTCAATTTTAACTATTGCCTTTGTATCTACTGTTGCTGATACACAATCTTTCCATCAATCATTGTTAATATACTTTTTGTTGAGGGCAACTGTTCTTTTGGTATAGTAAAAATATCCTGAGATAAAACGGCAAGATCTGCTAGTTTGCCCTTTGTAAGCGTACCTTTCTCATTTTCTTTAAACTCTGCAAAAGCAGACCCATAAGTGTATGCAATTACAGCTTCTTCAATTGTTATTGCTTCTTTCGGATTATCAGGGTGCATTGTTGCCAGCAAAATGTTTAGAAAAGGATTAAAAGGTCCGTCACTACCAATGGCTAAAGGTATTTTGTTATTTAAAAGTGTTTTCATCGCCTGTATATATTTTGTTCTTGCCTCTCCAAAGCGTGCCGACATAATCTGTGGCAACCCAAGATGCAAAGGATTTTGTACTATTACAATGCCTAATTGTTTTATTGTGTTGATGTCTTCCGGTTTTTCCACAGCAAACTCGCCATGTTCAATCCGAAGCCTTTTATCTTTCCAAAAGTTATCAGGGTAAAGTGACCGCATACAGCGAATAATGGTAACAATTGAACTGTCGCCCACTGCATGAATAATAATCTGTTGTTTATGCTCAAGGCAATACCGCATATACTGCTTCAGTTGAACTTCATCAAAATTCAGGCGACCGTATTCATTCGGTTTATCTTTGTATGGAGTTCGCATACAGGCGAGTCGTTCAAGAGGCGTTCCGTCAAGGATAAGTTTTACACCTGATACATAATTCATTTTATTAAGCGGATGAAAAAAATTATCCCAATCATGCAGCAGTAACTTATTTTTATTGGTAAACGGAAAAGCTATTAATCTAACCCTGCATGGAAATTCTTCGGTTCTGTAAATATCTGTTACTTGCTGAGCAAAATGTTGAGTACACATATTTTGTACAGTGCTAATTCCCAATGCTGCCGTTTGCTCATAATATGCTTTAAGATCTTTAATAATTTTTGAGCGGTCAAGTTTGCTGCTAAACTCAGCGCCTATGCGATGTTGAGCATACTCTTCCAGCAATCCTGTCAATTGTTGATTGCCATCTTTATCCAATCTGCCCCCGTCAAATGCTGTTTGCTCATTGTATCCAAAGAATTTCAACGCCATAGAGTTCAGAATTTTACCATGACCAGTCCATGGCGAGAGCATAACAGGATTTTGTGGCGCAATGCTATCAAGTGCCTTTCTTCGTACTGTAGGATCATCCAACAGATCCGGGTTTATAGTAGTTATAATAAAAGTTCCCGCAGGTAATTTTTTTACAATTTTCGCAATGCTGTCTTTAATAATTTCCCACGGAGTTGGCGCAAGAGGATCATCTGTTAACTCAAAACGATATGCAGGATAATTTGCTCCAACATGAGCATGTGCATCATTAAAACCTGGCACAACGATTTTGCCTTTAAGGTCTATGCTTTGTGTTTTATTACCAGCAAGTTTTTTTATCTCTTCATCAGTGCCTGCTGCAATTATTTTATTGCCTTTTATAGCAAGCGCCTGTACGTGTAAAAGTTTAGTGTCTGAGGTAAAGATTTTGCCGTTTGTTAATATAATATCAGCTTTCTGTGCAAGAATTCTTTCTTGCATTATCATAGAAAATATCAACAGCAGCAGACTAAGTTTTATTTTCATATTCTAAATTCTTTTGTCTCTCATTTGTTTGCATTTGAGTTAATGAAATTGACAATTGCTGAAGATAACTTTTTAATAAGGATCGTTTTAAGCTTACGCCCAACGTTCTTGCATTTACGAAGGCCGGGATTTCAAAGTTGGTCAAGCCTGGTACAAATGTTAAATTGAAAATATAAAGTACAAGTTAAGGACAAAGCTAAATAGTAAAAGTCCTGCCCGAACCAATGCTGCCACTTTGCTTTTGCTGAAGTTTCATTGTCCCGCCCGGCTTTTGTAAATGCGATGTTGGCTGCTGCTGTTTTACTCGGCTTGTCTTTAACCAACTTATTTCCATATTAAAGCTTGGTCAATACTTGCAATCGTGGCTCTCCCAGTCAATGCCATTGCTATTTCAAATTCTGTTCTTAAAATTTCTAAAGTTTTGGTAACACCTTCTGCACCACCCGAAGCCAAACCAAAACAGATAGGCTTGCCAACTAATACGGCATTTGCACCCAAAGCAATCGCTTTTAAAACATCAGTGCCTCGTCTAATTCCACCGTCCATTAAAATTGGTATTTTTTTGTTCACCCTTTCAACAATTCTTGGTAAAACTTCAATCGTGGCAGGCACAGTATCTAAGTTTCTACCACTATGATTGGAAACAATAATACCAGATGCCCCGATATTAATTGCTTTTTCTGCATCATCAGGATTTAGAATTCCTTTTAATAAAACGGGTACTTTCGAAAATGAAATTAACCATTCCATTTCTCTCCAAGTAAGTGGCATTTTCTGAGATAATGCACCATTAGTGTAAGGGGCACTTATACCATCAGGCAATTTAAGATTCACCCTTGCTTGCCTATTTCGGGCACCCGAAACAGGTGTGTCTACCGTAATACAAAGGGCACGACAACCTAATGCTTCTGCTTTTTGAACAAGATTTTTAGTAAATTCTTTATCGTCTCGTACGTACAATTGAAACCAAAGTGGTTCACTTGCTGCTTTATTTATTTCTTCCAAAGGTGTAGTGGTAAATGAACTAACCACATAAATTGCCTTTGCTTTACCAGCTCCTTTGGCTGTTGCCAACTCGCCTTCGGGATGCATAATTTTATGAAAGGCAGTCGGGGCAATTAAAATGGGATAAGCTAATTTATGACCAAAAAGTGTAACAGTAGTATTCAATTTGCTAACATCATTCAACACATTTGGATTTAATTTTATTGCATCTAATGCTTGTCTGTTCCAACGTACTGTAAATTCATCGGCTGCACCACTTGCGACATATTCGTAAGCCATTTTTGTCATTTTCCCCTCCGCCATTTTTTCAAAATCAAACAAATTGATTATTTGAGATAAATCAATAGGGTCGCCATTAATAATTGGTAATTTATTTTGTCCAACTTTTTGACTTTGTCCATCAAATGGAATCATTAAACTACCTGTCAATGCCGTAATAGTTTTGAGTAAGTCTCGTCTTGTTTGTTCCATTTAAGAATTTTATTTATTTGAATAATGTCGGTCTTAGTTTTAATAAGGTTGTCGGCCGTTACAGTAGCAGCCAACATTTATAAAAGTATCCGACGGCCCCGTTAAAAAATCCCGGTCATAAAAGAGATGCCCGGGGCTGTCGGTATACTTTTGTGTTGACCGACGTTTACATGGTGCTTTGTACTAAGGTA
>JANYFT010000047.1 GCA_025359625.1 Ferruginibacter sp. | reverse complement strand
ATAATAGGGTAACTGGAAAACAAAAAATCAGAAATCTTTTAGACAGAGGGATCAGGTAGAAATTTGGTTTTTCTACATGGCAAAAGTCTCATACGGAGGTGTTTGTAATATTGCTCCATTTAAGTTGTTCAACAGTTATTGTTGGTGTACGTCAGTATTCCTCTTGGATTTTAAGTCAAAATCAATGGGAAGAAGATTGTGTTTTAAGGCCGGTTTCTCTTGCTGCATTATAAAAGTTGTAAGAACGAAAGTAAATGCCAACACTCAATATAATGCCAAAACATTTAGCAGCAACCTTCCTTCTTTATGGTACAAAATAAGTTTAATAAAAAAATCAGTGAGACCAGTCTAACAAATTAAAAACGAAAATGCGGTTTTTTAAAAAATTAAAATATGTTTTTCTGTTGGCACTAATATGTTTTGCTTTCCATCTTTCGCAAGCACAGGTGTCGCCAACCCCACCCATGGGATGGAATAGCTATAATTGTTTTGGATCTGCTGTACACGAAGATGAGGTTAAAGCAAACGCAGATTATCTGGCAAAAAATTTAAAGCAATTCGGGTGGCAATATATTGTAATCGATTTTTTGTGGTCTTATGATAATCCGCCGGGTAGTAATCTCGGTAACATGCTACAAAAAAATTTAGAAGATGGGTCTTATATACCTTGGCTGGCCATGGACAAATGGGGAAGGCTTTTACCACAACCTAATAAGTTTCCATCTGCATTTACGGGCAAAGGATTTAAGCCGCTCGGCGATTATATCCATACACAGGGTTTAAAATTTGGCATTCATGTAATGAGGGGTATTCCCCGCCAGGCAGTATGGGCTAAATCGCCGGTGCTTGGCAGTAGCAATATTACTGCAGATATGGTGGCAGACACAACTTCCATTTGCACCTGGGTGAATCATATGTATGGCTTAAACATGAGTAAACCTGGCGCACAGGAATATCTTAATTCCCTACTGGTATTATATGCATCGTGGGGGGTTGATTATATAAAAGTAGATGATATTACCCATCCGTACAGCCCTGCGGAAATAGAAGGATACCGTAAGGCAATTGCAAACTGCGGGAGGGCTATCGTATTAAGTCTTTCACCCGGAGAAACTCCAATCAGTCAGTCAGAGCATGTTTCCCGTAATGCTAATCTCTGGCGTATCGCAGAGGATTTTTGGGACAACTGGCAAGAACTATTAAAGATGTTTGAATATGCTAAAACCTGGCAGGGTTTAGGTGGTCCGGATAAATGGCCCGATTGTGATATGATGCAGATCGGTAAACTTTCTAAGAGAGGCCCCGTTGGCTATGAACGCTACAGCAAATTTAGTGATGACGAGTTATATACTCACATGAACTTTTGGTGTCTGTATAGATCACCGTTAATGCTTGGTGGCAATCTACCTGAGAATAGGGAAATAGACCAAAAATTAGTTAGTAATGATGAAGTTATTGCAGTAAATCAACAAGGGAGAAGTCCGAGGCAATTGTATAAAAGAGAAGGCAGTATGGTATGGGTATCGCAAGTGCAGAACAGTAAAGATTTCTATGTGGGATTGTTTAATATCAGGGATTCAGTGCATGATGTTTCTATAAACTTTGCTGCATTAAATCTAAAAGAAAAATAGCTATAAGAAATTTATGGAAAAAAGCGGAGCTAGGTGTATATAGAAAAAAGTACACACAAAAAATTAATCCTCATGGATCTGTTTTGCTTCGGTTGAAAGTTTCAGTTAAGTAGAATATAGTAGAGGAACTTGATTGATGGAAATTTCAAAACTATAAGCGGTAAAAATCTTTTCGATTATTTAAAAAAAACATTACGCATTAAAAGTTTAACCTATATATGATAGCAATTAATCCATATTATTTGTGCACAATTAAGGGGGCATTTAATTACAAACCAAAATTCAATATTAGGATGAAAAAAATCATTTCCTTTATTCTATTAATGCTTGAATTAATAGCCTCCAGCCAACTATTTGCTCAACCAGCAGAGCAAATGGTGAAAGTAATTGTAGCTCCCAATCACCCAGACTGGATTTACAAAACAGGCGAAAATGCAAAATTTACTATAACTGTTCTACAATATGGCAATCCTGTAAAAAATGTTATAATCCATTATACAATTGGACCAGAAAAAATGGACCCTACAAAAAATGATTCAATTGCATTTCCAAGTGCGGTATTAACAGTTGATGGAGGTACTATGACAACTCCTGGTTTTTTACGTTGTATTGTTAAGGCTGTAGTAAATGGAAAGGAATATACCAATATGGCAACAGCAGGTTTTGATCCTTTAAATATAAAACCTACGGTGGGCATTCCTGCAGATTTCGCCCAGTATTGGAACAACGCAAAAGCGGAACTGGCTAACCTCCCTATAGATGCCCGCATGACTTTGCTGCCCGAACGTTGCACAGAAAAAACAAATGTATATCATGTGAACTTTCAAAATTTTGGAGAGTCCAGGTTGTACGGCATTTTGTGTGTTCCGAAAAAAGAAGGAAAATACCCTGCCCTGTTATCGGTACCCGGGGCTGGGGTGAGGCCTTATAATGGTAATATTGCAATGGCTGAAAAGGGAATCATCACCTTAGAAATTGGCATTCATGGCATACCTGTAAATATGGATGAGAGTGTGTATAACAACTTAGCAACCGGTGCATTAAATGGTTACCAGAATTTTAACCTCGATGACCGCGACCATTTTTATTATAAACGGGTATATTTGGGTTGTGTGAGGGCAAATGATTTTATTTATAGTTTACCGCAGTTTGATGGAAGCAACCTGGCAGTAACTGGGGGCAGCCAAGGTGGCGCCCTTTCCATCATAACTGCGGGCCTTGACAAACGGGTTAAATGCCTTGCTCTATTTTACCCTGCACTTTCCGATGTAACAGGATATTTACATGGACGGGCCGGTGGTTGGCCTCATTATTTTAATAAGGGTAATATCGCCTTCAATGGTAAAAAAGATAAAAT
>JANYFT010000031.1 GCA_025359625.1 Ferruginibacter sp. | reverse complement strand
ACAGAAATATAAAAATAAAAGAATTTTAAATTATATTAATTATGAAAAATTCAAGAAGGAAATTTATTAAAAATGTTACAGCAGGTTCTGCTGCTGTTGCTTTTGGGGGTATTGGCTTAGGATTCTCTTCAAAAAGTTATAATAATATCATAGGCGCTAACGATCGCATAAGCATTGCCGTTATAGGCGCTAATGGTCGGGGTTCGGGCATGGCGGCCATCTTTGCAAAGCAAGCCAACACAGAAGTGGTTTATGTATGTGATGTTGAGGACAAGGCGAGACAAAAAGGAATTAGTGCTGTAGTAGAGGCAGGTAAAACTGCGCCAAAAGGCGTAAACGATTTCCGCAGCATATTAGGCGATAAAAATCTTGATGCCGTATATATAGCCACACCTGATCACTGGCATGCACCAGCTACAATTATATGTTGCGCCGCTGGCAAGCATGTATATGTTGAAAAACCACTGTGTCATAATCCGCATGAAGGGGAAATGGCCATAGCTGCGGCCCGCAAATATAACAGGGTAGTTCAAATGGGGGCTCAACGCCGGTCGTGGAAGTTGCTAACGGAAGGAATTAATGAACTAAAGGGCGGGGTTATTGGTAAAGTACATATGGTTAAATGCTGGTACACCAATTCACGCAAGTCTATAGGAATAGGTAAAGAAACGGCTGTGATGCCGGGGCTTGATTATGACCTCTGGCAAGGCCCTGCACCAAGAAGGCCTTATAAAGACAATCTTATTCATTACAACTGGCACTGGTTCTGGCACTGGGGTACAGGAGAGGCGTTAAATAACGGTACCCATGAAATTGATGTAGCACGTTGGGGGCTTGGTGTTGATTATCCGCTACGGGTAAATTCTACTGGTGGCCGATATTTTTTTCAGGATGACTGGCAAACACCGGATACCCAACTGATCACCTTCGACTTTCCTGAAGCAACGGTAATTTGGGAAGGCCGAAGTTGCAATCCGTTTAAAGTAGAAGGCGCCGATCGGGGCGTTTTATTTTACGGTGAAAAAGGAGTAATGCTTACCGGACACGACGGATATAATATTTATGATGAGAAAGGAAACATATTGAAAGAAATAAAATCCAATGCAGTGATTGATGGACGTAATACCACCAGCCCCAATGAAGGTTTGGACAGTGTACACATTGCAAATTTTTTGGACTGTATTCGCACAAGTAAAAGACCGAATGCAGATGTAGAAATTGGATTTAAAAGCACTCTTTGGGTACAGTTAGGTAATATAGCTCAAAGGATAGGACATACCTTAAATATTGATCAGGCCAACGGGCATATTGCTGGGGATAAAGAGGCTATGGAATTATGGAGCCGCCAATACCAACCCGGATGGGAACCTAAAGTATAAAATTTAAAACTTTTGGGAATGAACTTTATTTATTGGACTACACTCTGAATCGTGGGCTGGTTTATCGCATTTTAGATGAGAATGGAAATAAGGTTGAAGTGCCTATCAATGAGGAAATGAGCCTGTACAAACAGATTCCTCTTGTATCAAATGCTACGCAACAACAGGCGCAGGATAATTACTACCAGGTTAAAATGGAAGTGAAGCGGTTGATTGAAGAGGAAATGAGGGTGTTGAAGTCGGTACAAAATTAATTCCAATTTTCATAGAGCGCTGGTAAGTGGGCAACTTTATATCTCAAAAAAATAATTACTAAAATAAACCGACTGGTTTATTAATTGCTATATTTGTGCAATGTTGAATAATTCACTTTCTAAAGCTGAAAGAACCCGGCAATACATCATTGAAAAAACTGCTCCCACTTTTAATACCAGGGGCTTTGCAGGCACCTCTTTGAGTAACATTTCCGAAGTAACTGATTTAAGCAAAGGCTGTATTTATGGTCACTTTGAAAATAAAGATCAGATTGCTTTGGCTGTGTTCGATTACAATTTTGGTAATGTTACTGCATATATGAAAAACAGGATATTATCAGTAGAAAATTCCATTGAGAAATTATTGACTTATCCTCGGGTGTATAGGGATTTTCTGAAGATTCCGTTTCTGAAAGCAGGCTGTCCCATACTTAATACTTCAACCGAAGCAGACGATACTCACCCTGGGTTAAGAGAAAAAGCCACTGCAGCTTTGGTTTTTTGGAAAAAATCAATAGAAAGCCAGGTAAAAAGAGGAATTGAAAGAAAAGAGATAAAGGCCAATACCAATCCTGCTGAAATTGCTGTCATTTTAATGTCGCTTATTGAAGGAGCCATAATGCAGGCGAAGGTTACAGGCAAATCAACTGAATTAAGAATGACAATGGATTATTTAGAAAAAATTATACTCAATTTAAAAGTATAAATTTTTTTGTACATAAATAAACCAATCGGTTTATTTAAAAAATGATGTAAGGTAACTGTGTTTATGGCAAAAACAATTCTTATTGTGATGTTCAGCAATCAATTAATTAAACCTATATATGGAAGTGCTAAAAAAAATATTGGAAAGCAAGATGAAAATTCGTTTTCATGATTGTGATCCATTTAGTCATTTAAATAATTCAAGATACATTGATTATTTTCTTACGGCTCGGGGAGACCAACTAATTGATAATTATAGTTTAGACATTTATAAAATGGCTCAAACTAAGGGGATTGGTTGGGTATCTGCCAACACCCAAATCTCCTACATGGCTCCTGCTTATTTGATGGAGGACGTAACTATACAAACGCAGTTGATTGACTGCTCAGAAAAAAGTCTCCTCTTAGAAGCTTTGATGTGGAATGGTAATAAAACAATTTTAAAAGCTATGATGTGGACAAAACTTGTTCATTTCAATCTTAAAACACAAAGCAGTCATCCTCATTCACAAGAGTTAATGCAATTCTTTAAGCAAATTATCAACCCTTTGTCTGAAGAAACAAACTTTGAATTAAGGGCACAAAATTTAAAGCATAGAAAATGAAATTGAAACTGTATAAATCGTTACAGGTTCTTGAACGAACTCCAGCTATTTCAAACGAGTTACTTCAGGGTCTTACTGATGTACAATAGAGTATTACCGTTTTATTAACGAAGAAGTAAATAGAAAATTAGGCGGCTTAACCTTTGCTGAGTGCATTATTTACTCAGTTAATTTTGAAAACTTTCGTAAATCAAATGCCGAACATAACTGGGACGCAATTTTTAATTTACTTACAACTGCAGTGTTATAACTTAAAAATGCCGGTGCTGAAATTATTATTTTGGGAGCTAATACTGCACACATCGTGGCGGAAAGAGTGCAAGAAAAGGTAGATCTACCACTTATCGACATCAGAATAGCAACGGCTGATGCTATACATGCAAAGAATCTAAAAAAAGTTGGCCTGTTAGGTACCACTTATACGATGGAGTTGAATTTTTATAAGGATAAACTGTTGGAGCATAATATTCAATCTATAGTATCCAAAAATCAGGTTGATAGAAATTTTATTGAGAAAACATTATTATACGAATTAGGGAAAGGGATTTTGGTAAATGAAACTAAAAAAAAATACATCAGGATTGCTAACCAATTAATCAAAGAAGGAGCCAAAGGAATAATCTTAGGTTGCACGGAAATCCCCCTTATAATTAAACAGGAAGATATTTCTGTACCTGTTTTTAATACTACTCAGATTCATGCGCAGGCTGCTGTGCAATTTGCCTAGGCTAAACATAGTAATCTTAATAAAGATGAAATTAAATAAAATTATACCCGTATCCGGTTATACAATTGTAAATGCATCTTCAGATGATCTGAATATAATCTATCATCTTTTTGATGAAGCTATCCTGTTTCAAAAAAAGAACAATTATATCGGCTGGAGCAGTTATGATGAAAATTACATAAAAGCAGATATTAAAAACGGGCTTTTATTCAAAATGTTGACCAACGATACCATCGCATGTATTTTCAGCATTTGTTACACCGATATATTGATATGGAGAGAAAAGGAAAAAGGAAATGCCATTTATTTGCATCGGATTGTTTTGAATCAAAAATTTAAAGGCGAAAAAATATTTCAGAAAATTCTTAACTGGGCCATTGACTTAATTATCAGTAAAAATTTACGATATATCAGGATGGATACATGGGCGGATAATGAAAAAATAATCGGATATTATAAAAGTTACGGCTTTAAATTTATTGAAAATTATACTACGCCAAACACAGAGAACTTGCCAATACAACACCGGAATCTGAAAGTGGCGTTATTAGAATTTGATATAAAAAAATAACTATCCCTAAGGGTTTTTTAGATTATAAAGTATATAACTCCCCTATTACATTTAACAAAAGTTAGTTACGAACTAACTCGCAAACACACCAATACTATTTAAAATCTAAACCTGAGAATTATAAAATATACAAAAACAAAGACCCAATTTACCAACAAAATGCAGCAACAAGATCTATTTTTTTATCAATACAAAATAATAAAAAAAGCTATACGAGTGTTATTCAAAACTGGAGAATCATCCTTCCCAAATATCTAACTATTTTTAAAAATAAATGCAGGCTCTAAATTATATTTACACACTTTACTTTACAATCTCCATATACAGATGCAACGCTTCCTACTATCGGTTTCTTGCCTTTCAACGATCAAAGGTTTCAGTGTAAAAAATATTTCCTGCTCCCAATTCAATAAAAAATCTGCTCCCAATTTCAATTATCTCCTGTGAGTTTCGCCTGGCAATGATTTTTTCATTTTGTAAAAAAAGATAAATGAGTTGCTCGTTACCCATATTTTCAAATGCCATTACTTCCAGCAAACAGCCTGCTGGTTTATAGTGCTGGTAAGTGGACAACACTATATTTTCAGGCCGAATGCCAATTTCAATTTCTTGTCCAACCTTACTTTGAATACTCGTCGGAACATCAGTACCCAATGAAATTTTACAATCTAAAGAGCGCTCTAAAAAAAAATCATTGCTGTCTTTACCTAAAATCCCTTTGATAAAATTCATTGCGGGAGAGCCTATAAAGCCGGCGACAAATTTATTAGCCGGGAAATTATACAATTGCAAAGGTGTATCCAACTGCATCAGTTTCCCCTTGTTCAAAACAGCTATGCGGTTACCCAGTGTCATTGCTTCGGTTTGATCATGTGTTACATAAATCATCGTGGCGTTTATTTCCCGGTGTAGTTTCTGTAACTCAATACGCATCTGGCTACGCAGTTTCGCATCCAGGTTGCTAAGTGGTTCATCAAACAAAAAAACCTTTGGGCGCCTGATGATTGCTCTGCCGATAGCCACCCGCTGCCGCTGGCCGCCGGAAAGTGTTTTTGGCTTTCTGTACAATTCATCTTCTATCTCCAGCAGTTTTGCTGTTTGCATTACCCGTTCTTTAATATCTCTTTTACTGAAATGTTTTAACTTCAAGCCAAAAGCCATGTTATCGTACACCGTCATGTGCGGATATAAAGCGTAGTTTTGAAAGACCATGGCAATGTCCCTGTCCCGCGGACTTAATTCGTTCATCCTTTTTCCATCAATGCTTAATGTGCCGCCATCAATTTCTTCCAGGCCTGCAATCATACGCAGCAAGGTAGATTTACCACAACCCGAAGGGCCAACGATGACCATAAATTCTTTGTCCTGAACATCGAAAGAAATATCATCAATGGCTTTGGGCCTGGCGGAATCTTTGGCGGTTCCGGCATATATTTTTGAAAGATTTTCAATTGTAACTACTGCCATAAGAATGCTGAATTTAGGAACGGGTTATTGAAAAATATTTTGTGGAGATAGTGGTAATGCGGCATGCCAGGTCAAGCTCGCCGGAAGCAATAATAAAATTGTCGCCATGTACAGCAATGCCGGTCGTAAACACTACATCCTTTAAATACACCTGTTGACCGATGTCTACCGTAAGGTAGGGGTTGGCCTCAAGCAAGGGTGCTCCATCCTCCAGCCGTAAAATTTCAATCGGATCATTTTTATCCAGCAAAGCCCAAAAGGTTCGGTAGATGCCAACTTCGCCTTTATTTTCAACGCCATGGTACAGCATCAGCCAGCCGTCATCAGTTAAAACCGGTGGGGTTCCTCCACCAATTTTTACATTGGAGGAAGAAGACCGCGTGGTACGTAAAAAAGGCTGATCCTTCGGCTTCCAATGCAACAGATCCGGCGACGAAGCCATCTGTACCGCAGCGCCAGGATGAAATTCAGATGCCGGTGCGCTGGCAAAATAACATTCCCCCAACGGTCTTGTTAAGGCATAATATTGATTATTTATTTTTCCTTCAAATAACAACATGTCTTTGTTCTGGTGGTCCAGTATTATACCAAGACAACTATAATTCAATCCATCTTGACTTACATACAACATGGTAGAATGTCGCTCGGCACTTACACAACAGGTAGTCATGTAATATTTTCCATCCAGCAGAGAAATGCGTGGATCTTCTATGCCATACTCCTGGTTGCTTTGTTGTGGCGCAATAATTTTATCGTAATGAATATGCTTAATAGCTGACCCATCCGGCGTTAATTCAACCGGTAACAACCAGGATAAAGAAGTTAATGCATACACCCCAAAACCATAAGCATTGATCTTAAATTTTCTCGGATCACTCATGTTTACTTTCTCCAGCGGCCATGCATCTGTCACATAACCCTTCTCATTATCCCAGCGTATGCAATGTGCATGATTATTTACAACCGGGTTGGTTAAGGCTTCCGCCACTCTTACCATCAGTAATAAATTTCCGTTCGGCAAGCGGCAAAGACCGGGATTGAAGGCACCCAAAACATAGGTACTATTCGTTAATCCGTTTCTCAATGGCGATTGAGACAGGTCAACATTATCTGGTGTAAAAATTAAATGATCCGATTGTATGAAAATATTATTCACTAATTTTTTATTAGAGATGAGCCATGTTTATTTTTTGTATTTATTCATCGCCGTTTTTACGGCAAAATATTTCTCCACCCTTTGCATGGTAAGCAGCGCCTCAATAGTAGACTCTGCTCCCGAATTTTTATTAACACTGCTGGAAGAATTAATGCCATCAAAACAACGGCCAGTTGAGACATCAAACATATTAATGGCTGCATCATTGGCACCAAAAAACCAGGCTGCCAGGTGCCCTGCCATGTCTGCATACTTTTCCTGCCCGGTTATTTTGTAGGCTTCAATAGCAGCAAAAACTAGTGGCCGGAAACCATAAGCAATCTGATCGTATGTTTTTTCGCTTTGTAAAGTATACACACTGCCATTTTTAGCGATGGCGAAAGAAGATTTATAACCGTTCTGCAATAACCATGGAAGAAAGCCATCAACGGCTAGCATTGCCTTGGCAGTATATTGGGTATCGTTTAAAAAAGTACCAGCCTGAAACAGGGCATAAGCCTGGTCACTACCGTAAGCATGCCATTCATTTTCCCAGCTTAAAATACAACCGTAAGGATAACTGTTTGTATCTCCCTGCTGCATCAATGCAATGCCATCTGCCAGTTTTTTAATGTATGTTTTTATGATGGGGTCATCTGTCGAATTGCAATAACCGATCATTCCCAGGATCATTACAGCAGCCTGGTCGGTACCGCTGCCTGCGGGCAACCATTGCGGAACTGTAATGCCATTCACTAATTTAGTGGTGGCCGGCAGGTTAACAAGATTGAGTTTAACCCTTACTATTAATTTACCAATAGCAGTTTTCACCAGGGATGCTAGCGGGGCGTTAGTATTTTTTATTAAGGGAACCGCTTCGGCCAGTGTTTGCAACGCACGCCAGCTCCACCAGTTGGCGTTGTTGGTGCTTGTTCCTCCATTTGTGTTGATGGTATTATTGGTGAATAAAAAATTATAGAAGTAACCATTGGAAGATTGCATTTCCAGAATGAATTGCAACAGGTGATATAGTTTTGATTGGATGGCTGTATCCGTGTTGAATTTACTGCTGCGTAAGTAAACCAGCGCCGCCCTCGAAACATCATCCACGCAGGTAAACCCTTCATCGCTGTCGCCCACCCTGTGATAATCGGGCGACTCTGAATAAATAAAAATTCCTGCAGCCGCGGTACCAGTGGAAAAGGTGACCGGTACATACAAATAATCAAGATGGCTGGTGTTCACCAGCGAAGTATCTGCAACCGGCTGCACCGGCAGATGCTTTGCTGGCTTTTTACACGCAAAAACAAGGAGGCTGATAATACTTAAACAACCAACAATGGAAATACTCTTTTTCATAATTTGCGCTTTTATCATGTCATATCGTTTAAAATTTCATCCATATCTACCGTTACAAACCCGGTAGCTGAGTCTGAAACCGCGTAAGGAATCAGCAGTAATCTACCATGCTGCAGCAATCCGCAGGTGTACACCACATTCGGAACATAGCCTTCCCGTTCGGTTTCGTCCGCTTTAATCAACCAATTTTTCAAGCGGCCAATAATTTTTGTTGGATCCTGCAGGTCGAGCAGTATGGCACTGATCACGTAGGTACGCATTGGGCCCACGCCATGCGTGAGCAGCAGCCATCCCTTTTCCGTCTTTACCGGTGAGCCACAATTGCCCAACTGCAGCATTTCCCAGGGATAAGCGGGTTGCATTAACTGTTGATAATTTTGCCAATAATAAAGATCATCAGAGAACATTATATTGATCATTTCGCCACCCTGTCTTGATATCATCACATATTGCCCGTTTACTTTTTCAGGGAATAGGGCCATGCCTTTATCTGACACCGCTGCACCGTACAACGTGCGGATTTTAAACACATCAAAATTAGTTGTTTCTAATAATTGTGTTTTTATCTGGTGGCCATTGTAGGCAGTATAGGTTCCATAATAACAGATCTTTCCTTCATCCTCAAATTTTACAAACCGTACATCTTCCATACCCATGCATTCACTTTTGGCGTTGGGAAAAATCACTTTCTCGTTCATGGGTAAATGAGCCGAAGATAATAATTCATAATTGGTATCAACCACCTGCTGCAACGTTGCGATGGATGCAATGATGGAAACATCTTCTTCACTTTTTATAGCCGCAATGGTATCAATAAACGCGGCAGTAAATGTGGGCGGAAAGAAATCAAGCACTGCTTCATTGAAGCCAGACTGGCGTTGGGCACAGGTTTTCAGGAAACTTTTTTTGTAATGGTATGCTGTGTCCTTGGGTAAACGTGTAAAAAAATCAGGCGCTTCATTCAGCGTTATTTTTCCTTCATTATCTACCACACCTGTTTTAAAAACAATGGAAGAAATATGGCCTTCACCGGTGGCCCGAAGACTCATGATAAATCTTTGCTCGCCGGGTTGAAGGTCTCCCTGATTCGGATGTTGTACAATGGAAGGATTAAACAACGCCGCGGATTGAATGGAATATTCCATGGTAAACATGGCCCCCAGCAATGATTGTTTAATTTTTGAAAATTGCTCAGTGCCGGCGAGTTTCAATTCGTTTATTTTATTAAAATGGTCTATAAATGTGTGGTGAATATCCCGGTGCCTGCCGTAAAATTCTTTCATCAAATTATTCATTATATCCGTTGCCTCTTCATCCGTTAATGCTGCAATCCTGCCAATAACATTTTGTATACGGGTTGTTCCGCTAAACTCCAAATATCGTGTTATCACCGCTTTGGGTGTGGCATGCAAGCGAATAGCACTTTTAGTAATCATCATAAAACCTCTTATTTTTATTATTAATCTTTTAAACCTGTAGAAGCCATGCTCTGTATAAAATGCTTCTGAAAAAACATAAACGCAATCATCACCGGCAGGGCCAGTAACACAGCTGCTGCTATCTTTACACCCAGTTGCCCGTCGGCTCTTCCTCCTACCGCAAACAGGGTAACCAATTGTGGCATGGTCATTAATTGTTCATCACGGATTACAATCAGCGGCCACAATACTTCGTTCCATGACCCAATAAAAGTTAAGATGGCAATGGTGACAATGGTTGGTTTGATATTGGGCCAGAGCACACGAAAAATAATACCCGTTTCGCTACATCCATCAAGTCTTGCAGCATCTATCAATGCCTGCGGTAACCCCTGGAAAGCCTGTCGAAACATCAGTATGGCGAAGGCGCTTACTGCAAATGGAACAATCAGCGCCAGGAAAGTATCTACCAAATGTAAATTCACCATGGTAATATAATTAGGAATTAACGTGATCTGGAAGGGAAGCGACATGGTGAAAACGATCACATAAAATATCAGTTGTTTCCCCTTAAAATTCATTTTGGCAAGCGCATAACCAACCGTTGAACCGCTCAATAAAACCAGCACAGTTGTAAGTAGCGCTACCAATAAGCTGTTGACCAGCGAACGCCCGATGGGAATTTTGTCGATCATCATTTTGAAATTACTTAAGGTGGGATGTGCTGGCCAAAGCGTCATCCGGCCGATCTCGTGCATGGGCGCAAACGAAGCCCCAATCATCCAGACAAAAGGATAAATAAATGAGATGGCCGCTACTGTTAATATTACGTACATTAGTATTCTTCCAAAAGAAAATTTATTTGTCATCATGTTATACTTCTTTTTCAATAAACCGTTTTTGCAATACCACTACCGTCATAATCATGATGGCATAAAAGAAACCCAGCGTGGCCGAATAGCCCATATTGTAATATTGAAAAGCCTGTTTATAAATGTATAAAACAGCCGACAGGGTTTGATTCAATGGCCCGCCACCGGTCATAATATAGGGCTCTATAAAAAGCGAAAAACCACCGATAGTAGATAAGATTACCACCATAAAAACCGTAGGGTTAATCATCGGCAAAGTGATGTGATAAAACTGTTGCCAGCGGGTGGCGCCTTCCAGTTTGGCTGCTTCGTAATACTGCGTGGGCACGGTTTGCAGACCCACTAAAAACAGGATTACATAGAGGCCCACATTCTTCCAGGTGGCCATTACGGCGATGGAATAAATGGCCATATCAGGGTTCACCAGCCAGCCCACCTTTTGTATGCTGGCTTTAGCAAGCAGCCTGTTGATCAGTCCTGCATCATAACCCAATAACTGCTGCCATAAAATAGTAACCACTACACCGGAAACAACTACTGGTAAAAAGAAAGAAGCCCTGAAAAAGGAGACGGCCATTATTTTTTGGTTAAGCAGTTGCGCCAGTAAAAGCGAAACAACCAGCTGCAATGGAATGTGCAACAGCAGGAATTTTAAGGTATTCCCAATAGCTTTCCAGAACAGGCGGTCGTGTATCAATCTTGCATAATTGTCTACACCGATAAAATGCATGGGCGCAATAATGTTCCATTTATGAAAGGTGAGAAAAAAACAAAACAGTACCGGGAAAGCGACAAACACCACCACAAATACCAGGTAAGGCGACACCAGTAAATAGGGTAGCCACTTTTTACTTTTAAAAAAAGATGCCCTGGTGCGCTCTGTGGGTATGTCCATATTTGTATTCATTTTGCTTTACATTTTTATCGCCATTGACTGCGCCTGTTCTGCCATTAGTAATGATTGCACGGCGTTTGTTTCATCGATGATGCGGTAATGTGCATGGTCTTTGATCCAGCTCCACTGGTCATCAAGCATGGCTGTCAGCATTTGCTGGTAACGGTTTTGCTTATCAGAATTATTGCCATACTCAATGGTCACATGTGCATCAAAAATAATGTCTGTAAACCGCCCATTTACTTTTTGAACTGCTGGTGAAATTTTATCATGATAGACTATTTCACAAGGCTGCAGCATTGCCTGCAGGTTTTCCAATTGTTCATTTTTCAACAGCCCGTGCAAACGCATCCGTACCGGTATCCATTCGTACAAAGTGATTTCACCGTGTTCAAATTGCAGCCGCATTTCCTGACGGTCCAATATTTTTGGCTGATCAAAACCATGATAAAAATTTACTATGCCTTTTTCGTAGGCTATTATTGCCTGCACCCTGTCAACAATAGTTTGCTTAATACCAGGCCTTTGTATGGTGATGGCATTTAGTAATTTTCCATCCCCCAGCCAGCCTGCAAAAAGATCAAAGAAATGAACACCGTGTTCAATAAAAATGCCGCCGCTTTTTGCGGCATCCCAAAACCAGTGTTGCATATCAAGATTTTCATCGCTGGCATAATTTTCAAAAAATCCATGTAAAAAATTTCCTAATATTTTTTGGTCTATTACATTCTTTACTATTGCAAACAATGGATTGTAGCGCTGCATCAAATTAACTACATACAACAAACTGGAGGCTTTTGCAATGGCTACCAGTTGCTCTGCATCGGCAACATTCAATGCTGCGGGCTTTTCACAAATTACGTGTTTACCTGCCAGCAATGCTAGTTTTGATTGCTGGTAATGCAGGGAAGGCGGCGTGGCAATATAGACCAGGTCAATATTTTTATCGGCAAGAAAGAGGGTGTAATCTGTATACGTTAAAGCATTCATTTCCTTCGCCAGCCGAGCTGCTGCTGCTTCAATGATATCGGTTACTGCAACAATTTCTACACCCGGCACTTTCATAAAAGCAGCGACTGCAAAAGCCGCAAAATTTCCTGCACCCACTATTCCGATGTTTAATTTCATACTGCTGCATTTATTATCGCATTCATAAAAATTGCTTTCATCAAATGATCATCATTTACTTTTATCCAGCAACACATTTACGGCCGCTGCTGCATCTGCGATTGCCTTTTCAGGCGTTTTCTTTCCGTACACTACGCAGGCTTCATATTCCTGCGAAATAATATCCAGCACTTCCACAATCACTTCGCAATTGTCATCGCCTTTTACAAATGCCAGTTGTTTGGCAAAGGGCACCAGCATCGGATTGAGTTTAAAAAAATCGCTGTAATACGTTTCTTCGAGCAAGTTTTTTCTTCTGGGCAACTGGCCTGTAAACTGCAACAGTTGCAGATCGCCTTCTTTATCCACCATGGATTTTACAAACTCCCAGGCCACCTGTGGATTAGCACAGGTATTGAATAAAACAATATTTTTAGGATCAGCATAAGTGTACACCGGACCAGCATGATCATCCGGGACCGGTGGTTCATAATAACCATAATCAAATCCGCGGTCGGGTATATTATTGAGGTAGGCAATCTCCCATGGGCCTGTCCATTTGGTAGCGATTTGTTTTATCACAAAAGGGTCGCTGGAATACGATAATCTTTCCCGGGAAAAATAAGCATCGCTATACAGGCTTTGCAAAAAGGCAAAAACTTCCACAGCATATTTGTTATTAAAAGCGGCTTTATTATTTAGCACTAACGATGCTCCGCCAGAAGCTGCCAGGTAAAGCGGATAAAAATTAAACCGGCGCTCGTACCAAATGGCTTTTACTTCAGTATAACCAAACCAATTTTGAGCAAGCCCGTTTTTTTTATTGTTTGCTTTTACAATCGCGGCCGCCCTGCGGTAGTCGCTGTATGTTTTTGGCAATTCAGTTATGCCATTTTGCGCAAACATATTTTTGTTATAAATAGTCATGATGGGATTCACTTTCCAGGGCACCTGGTAGATATGCCCATCTGCAGCCGTTATTTCTTTTATCACCGCACTGTCGCAGCGTTCATGAATAAAATCAAGAAAACCTTTCAATGTATCCAAGGGGATTAATACATGTGCCCGGGCATACATTTCTACATTGCCCTGCCACATGTTGCCGTAAATATCCGGAGTTGTCTTGCCTACTACCGCAGCTAATATAACTTCTTCACTGGATTGGCCTTCGGGTATTGGCTGAAGGTGAATGGTATTAACGGTATGCGTTGCGTTCCATTTTTTGGTGATGGCTGTACACATTTCTATTTCCGCTCTATTGTTGGAACACCAGAAAAGTAATTCTTTATTTTTTACAGAAGGGGTGTTACAAGCAACCAGCAGCACAATAAAAAATAAAGCAAACCACCTGAATAAAATATTTACCATAGCAACAAATTCAACCCATTAAAAGAAGCCTAGTTACTGCGCTTTGCTGAAAAGAAAATAAAAAACCTCCACAGTTGTAAAGTGGCTGCAGAGGCTTTTTATTCAATCAATTGATAACTACAAAGTCTTTTGATTGGTGAAAATAGATTTAACCTGTGGCGCATCGAGTGCAATATTATAGAACATTACATCGTCCATATCACCAGTAAAAAATCCGCCCCATTTCACTTGGTAGTCGCCGTCTACAGTTAAGTATTTAGCGGTTGGCAAATCCTGTCCAATTACGAAATCGATTGGGGTTGGCAATGTCAAAGCATTTCCCGGAACCGGGCCTGAAGAAGTTACATCCCAGGTTTTAACTAAATCTCCATCAATATAAAATTTCTCCACACCAGAAGTAAAAGTAACCACCAAATGTCTCCAGGTATTTTCAGCCACCGCCACACCTGCATCATCACGGTCGTAGATAGTTGTGTCACCCGCAGCTTTTAAAACTTTTACAGTAAAGAATGGAAGATGGCCGCCCTGTAGTTGAAACTTATAACCATTCCAGCGGTTCATGGCAACAAATGTGTAAGTATCTGCATTGATGGTTCTGCCTGTTGATGACCATTTAGCCCAAAGACTGATGGACATTTGTCCAGGGTTTAAAGAAGCCTTGTAAGGTACATTGATATTAGATCCCTTATCAAAATGATAAGCCATGCCGGCACGACTGAAACGATCAGCGGCTGCGCCAAGAACACCAGCCCCATAGTAAGCATGCCCTGCTGTTGCTACACCATCGTTTTTATTCCCGGATGAATCTGCGGTATTACCATTCATTTTCCAGAAGCCGATTAAGTTAGCAGCTGCAATTTCTTTTATGAGATGGTCCTGGTAAGTAGCAATAGCAGCCACTAACTGCGCTGCGGCATTGTTTACCGATGTTTGGGTTGCTTTTGCATCTGCAGCAACTAATTTTGATGCATCCAATGCAGTTTTTAAGGCAGCTTTATTACCCACTTCATATTGGCCAGGTTTTGTACCTTCCGAGGTATTATCGTTTAGGTTCTGGCCTGTTGCAATAGCAGCCTGTAAAGCCACTTTATCCGCAGGTGGCACAACAACTACAGGATCACTTTTTTTACAGGAAGAAAAAATGACCCCCGATAGTAACAACCACAGCAATGTGGTTTTAATAAATTTAAAATTAATCGTTAATGCTTTCATGATGTTTTGTTTTTGTTTAATGAAAAAATTTAGTGTAGTTTAATGCAAAGCTTTATTTCTATCCCTTTCAATTTGTGGGATAGGAAAATGTTTATTTAAATCGTAATTAAAATTTGGTTTATCTCTTAAAGCTTGTGTGGCATATTCTTTACCCCAGCGAATGATATCGAAGTAGCGATGAAATTCAAAACCCAGTTCCACCCTTCTTTCATGCTGTATTGCTTTTCTCAGATCAACTTGGTTGGTGGAAGTGATATCGGGTAGCAAGTCTGCAGGGATGTTCGGATAGCCCACCTGTGCCGTATCATACAGGTAACTTTCTCTCGCTCTTTTTCTTACCGTGTTTAATGGCGCTAATGCTTCCGCACTATGGCCCGATTCATTTAATGCTTCCGCATACCAGAGCAACACATCGGCATAACGGATGGCGGTATAATTGGTATTGCCATCACTTTTATTGGGCACTTCGGCAAGCGATTGCTGGTGCTTGCGGGTAAGGTAGCCGGTACTTTGCGACCAGGCTTTATCAAAGATGCGATTGTTGAACCAGGGCATGCTATCGCGGCCAACGGTATAATCGAGTCTTGGGTCGGTTACACCAGCGCCTGTTTTTTCAAACTCATCCACAAAGTTTTGAGTGGGTGCGTTAAAATAATAACCACCGTCCACCTGCGGTGCAAAGTACTGGTTCAGTTCATTGCCCAGCTTTGGATCCTGGCCGGTTAAGTGCTGTACTTCAAAAATAGATTCTTTGTTGTTTTTAAATTTTGCGGTAAAATTCTGGCTGTAGAGCGGCATCAAATTATACAATTTGCCATTTACAATTTTACCAGCTTCAGTGGCCGCCTTGTCCCATTTACTTTCAAATAAATAAGCCTTCGCCAGTAAGGCGGTAGCGGCGCCTGCAGTAACGCGGCCAACATCTGCACCACTGTAAGTTGCCGGAAGGCTTGCTGCAGCATTGGTAAGATCTGTCTCTATCACTGTTTCAAAAATCAGCTGTACGGGAGATTGGGCAATCTGTAACTGGTCGGGTGCCAATGGTTGCAACACGAGCGGAACATCGCCAAAAATATTGATGAGTTCGAAGTAATACCAGGCCCGCAAAAACTTTGCTTCTCCTAAAATTCTTGTCTGCATATTTTTATCCATGGTAATGCCCGGCACTTTACTCAGTACGATATTGCAACGGGCGATGCCATCATATAAAAGGGCCCACATGCTTGCCAGGTTACCATTGGTAGAATTGATGGTGAACTGATCTATAAATTCAATATCCGCCTGGTCGCCGGGGTTGCCACCCTTTGCTGCATCGTTTGATGCCACATCACCAAAAACCCAGAGCCGGTTATTGTTAGCCGTGGTAAAGCCCAGCGGCTGGTAAGCTGCATTGATCGCCAGCAGGGCCTGCGCCTGTGTTGTATAAAACTGACTCTCGGGGTACTGCCCCACAATATCTTTGGTGATGAATTTTTTACAGCCTGTTATGCTAAAAAAAATTAACAGCATCAGGAGGGTTTGTACAATATTTTTTTTCATGCGCAAGCGTTTTAATTATTTTGAAACACAATTTTTGTTACGAATTATACGAGTGAATGCAGTGCTTTCATTTGTCGTTTAATCTGTGGTTTATCGTACGTGTTATACTTCTTCATTTATACTATCTTAATCAACTTTAAAAATTCAAATTCACGCCAACTATAAAACTGCGGGCACTTGGATATGTTCCCCAGTCAATGCCTGCGGCTACATCTCCGCCATAGGTATCTCTCTTTACATTGTCGCTGATGTGCATCTCAGGATCAAGGCCGGTGTAGTTTGTAAGTGTCCATAAATTTTGGCCGGTTACATAAAACCGCAGTGTTTTAATTTTTAATTTGCTGATTAGTTTTTCCGGAATGGTATATCCTATCTGGCAATTTTTTAACCGCACATAAGAGCCATCTTCCAAAAAGCGGCTGGATGGATATTTATTATTGGAAGCCCCCTTAAACGAAACCCTTGGCATCGAGTTGCTGGTTCCTTCGCCACGCCAACGCTCATCGTACACCCGTTGTGTAACATTAAAGGCACGGTAAAAACCTTCTATATCCATATTTACCTGCGAGTAAATTTTGTTGCCATACTGCCCCTGGAAGAAGACGGATAAATCAAAATTTCGGTACTCCATATTAAGGGTTGCACCCATAGTATATTTCGGAATGGCGCTGCCCAGAAAAGTTCTGTCTTTTTCATCAATTAGGCCATCGCCGTTCTGGTCTTTAAAAATCACATCGCCAGGTTGCAGATTTTTACCCTGGTAGGCATGGGCAAAAATGTCTGCGGCACTCTGAAAAATACCAGCCTGCTCAAACAAATAAAAAGAACCGATAGGGTGGCCAACCGTGGTTAAAGTGGCATTGTAGTTATTATCAATTCTTCCCCCTGCAATTGGCTGGCCATTGCTTAATGAAATAACTTTATTGGAGATTGTTGCGAAGTTTACACCGATATCATATTTCAGTAAATGATCGTTATTTTTAAAATTCAGTTCCACTTCAAGTCCTTTATTTTCTACCTTGCCTGCATTTAAATAAGGTGGTTTGGCACTGCCCCCAATTAATGGCAATGGCACTGGTATCAGCATGTCTGAAGTAGTCTTAATAAAATAATCCACCGTCAGGCTTAATTTATCTTTCCATATTCCAATGTCCAACCCGGCATCTGACTGTGTAGATGATTCCCATTTTACTTTTGGATTTCCGAGTGTAGAAATGGTAGAACCGGGATTGCTAACGGGTGTTTGACCAAAAGGATAATTATACAAATTGCCGATGATAGAAATGTAGCCATAATCCGGAATTTCCTGGTTGCCCAGTTGTCCATAACTGGCCCGCAGTTTTAATCTTGAGAATACACTCAAATGATCCTGCACCCATTTTTCGTTGTGTGCATTCCAGCCTGCTGAACCGGAAAAGAAAGTGCCATACTTGTTTTCAGGACCAAAGCGGGAAGAGCCGTCTCTGCGGATGTTGGCCGATAAAAAATACCGGTTGCTGTATGCATAATTGGCATTGCCAAAAATAGAAAACAGCGCAGACTCCCTCTGGCCTTCATACGCAGCAGTTGATCCTATCAGCCCGTCTCCATTACCAATATACCGGAAGCTTGGATTTTGATTAGAGAAATTACGGTCGCTGCCGCCGTGTACATTATTTTTATTGCTAATTGCTTCCGTACCCGCCAGCACCGATAATTTATGTACCGACTTAAATGTAGTGGTATAATTGAAAGTGTTGTTCCAAACAATATTCATGTTGGTAGAAGTGCTTACCCCAAGCCTGCTCGGATTATTAATGCGCAGATTGGTGCCGTAATTTTCATCAAACCTTTTATCGTTTGTAATGATGGCATCAAGGCCAATATCTGATTTGAATTTTAAGTTAGAAAGAATTTTATACTCTGCATACAAATTAGAAAATACCCTGTACTGCTTTTCTTTATTATCCGCCTTATTGACCATGGCAACAGGGTTGTAACCATCCCCAAAATAAGCAGGATATTTGGGCAGATCGGAATACACACCAGCACTGTCGTACACCGGAATGGCAGGTGTGCGGAACAAAGCATACCTAATCACGCTGCCTCCATTTCCCCCATACCCATCACCACTGCTGCCGATCACATTTTTCTTTGAATAAGAGATGTTGATATTATTACCGATGCTTAATTTATCGGTAAGATTAATGTTAAGTTTTGACAACAGCGAGTACCGCTCATACGATGAATTAATGATGATACCATCCTGTTTAAAATAATTACCGGAAATATAAAAAAGGGTTTTTTCATTGCCACCCCTCACCGATAACTGGTGATTTTGAATGCGGCCATTTTGAAAAATTGCATTCAGCCAACCGGTATTTGCTGTGGCCAGTGCTGCTGGTATTTTAGGTCTTATCAGCGCAGGGTTTGTAACGCCTGCATTATCATTATCTGCCGCTTCATTGTACAGTTCAACATACTCTGAAGTGTTTGCCATCTTAGGCAATGCGCCATGTGTTTGATCGCCACCGTAACCGGAATAATTGAACTGAACTTTTCCTTTTTTTCCGCCCTTTGTTGTTACCACTACAACACCATTGGAAGAGCGTGCCCCGTAAATAGCAGCAGAAGAAGCATCTTTTAAAACAGTGATAGATTCAATATCGGAAGGCGAAAGAAAATTGATACCATCTTTTGTCGGGATACCATCAATAATGAACAATGGGTTGTTATCGTTGATTGTTCCTACGCCGCGTATCCTTACCACAACACCTTCACCAGGTTGCCCGGTTGATTGTGTGATGCGCACACCAGGCACTTTGCCCTGCAATGCCTGATCAACAGTACCCACAGGCAATTTGGAAATGCCGCCAATATTAACAACAGAAACAGCGCCGGTAAGATCTGATTTTCTTTGAGACTGATATCCTACTACCACTACTTCATTCAGGTCTTTGCGAATTTCTTCTAAAACGATCTGCAAAAACTGGTTACTGCTTACAATTACTTCCTGCGTTTTATAACCAACATGGCTGATGATCAGCACCGCATCTGCCGCTACATCAATAGAAAAATTACCATCCCCATCTGTTATTACTGATTTTGCCAAGCCTTTAACAACAACACTTGCACCGCTTAAAGCAGCGCCCGCAGAGTCTTTCACCGATCCCTTTACAGGAATGCCCATTGGTGACAATTCATCTTTGGATAAAGGCGCACTTTTTTTATTAACAAGGATGGTGTTATGCTTTTGTATAAAAGAGAGGCCGGTTTTTTTGGAGATGGTTTGCAGTAATGCAGTTAACGGTTGCGGGCCGGTTTTAAGCGTAACCGTCTGGCTAAGGTTTACTTCATTTTCATCATACGCAAATACATAAGGGCTTTGCTCCTGTATCACTTTAAATAGTTGCAGTATTTGTATGGAAGGACTTTTAATGGTGACATATACTTCCCCAAATTGTGCTGGTGCGGTTTCGGCTTTTGCGCCAACCATGTTTATTAAAATAATAAGCAGGCTAATTAGTCCCTTACAAAGAGACGGCAGGCATCGTTGAATAAACATGGCAATTAAAAATTTATGCAGTGCCGGGCACTACTTTATATAAATCGTATCTCCCTGAACCTGGTAATTTGATTTCTTTACAATACAAATATTTTCGATGATCTCTTTTGCGGAACTGTTGTTGAACTCGCCTGTAAAACGCCATTCTTTTTTATTACTTTGATTAACCAGCGTAATTCCAAAAACAGTTTTTATTTGTTGGGCGATGGTTTCAAAATTATCCTGGCTGAATTTGAAGTGACTGGATACATGATGCTGCTCGTTGTTTTGCTGCCAGCTTTCTTTATAAAATTTTTGCTGATGTCGGTTAAACACCACCCTTTCGTCCGGGTTCAAAAGGATAGATTGTGTAGACGCTCCCAAACTGTCCATTGTTTCTACCTGTAATTTTCCTTTCAATAATTCCACTTGCACAATGCTGTCGCCTGGATGTTGTTTGATATTGAATACAGTGCCCAAAACGGTGGCCACCACTTCTGCAGAATACACTTTAAAAGGATGTGCCGGATCTCTTTTTACATGAAATTGCGCCTCCCCTTCCAGGTAAACCTTTCTTTCTTTTTCATTAAAATTTGCCGGATAATGCAACGCACTTTGGGGGGCAAGTGTAACCACGGTGCTGTCACTCAATACAAAAACAACAGGAGCACTACTATAATTAACTTTTTCTGTTAATTGAGAACCCCGTTTTGTAAAAGAGGGAAGCAAAAAATAACCTCCGGCAAAAAGCATAATAAGGGTGGCAGCAACCGTTTTAACAATGCGTGATTTTCTTTTTGCAGATGATCCTTTAGTTTGATCAAATTGTAAAAACCGAAAAAGTGAGGGTTGATCATTGTTTTTTACTATTGGCTGCTGATCATTAATGGCTTTTTTTAATTTTGCAAGTTCTGCTTGAAATTCAATATCCGATAGAGTTAAGGACAAGGCTTGTAACAACTCTTTAGCCGCTTCTGCCAAAGGCTTATTGGCTGGAAGTTTGTCCAGCCATTCTTCCCAAAAAATCTGGTCATCCATGTTCAATTTAAAATAGTAATTAAGGAATGATTCATCCGCAATAAAATCTTCCGCCTGGTAATTGTCCAGAAATTTTTTATCCATAATTTACTGATTGCACAAAGCCGACAAAGCCTTACCATAGGTAGTGGAGCAAATCGGTATTATTTACCGGTTATTTTAAAACTATTTTTTTTGGTTGAAAAAATGACCGGCTGAAACCGATGGCGAAGACCTGAATTTACAGCAAAATATAAATGACCACCAGGCGCATGGCTTCCCTTAAATTGCGCAGCGCTTCGTATATCAGGTTGTAAACTGTGCGTGGCGTAAGGGATGTTTTTGCAGCAATGGCACTGCAGGAAAGATTTTCGAAGAATTTTAATTTTATAATCTCCAGCTGCTTTTTCGTAAGTTTTTTAAGCGCCCGCCGCAGCTCTTCCTTTTTTTCTTCCGATTGCTGAAAAGCTACCAGCAGTTCTTCGTACGATGCCAGCGTTAACTCAATGTCTTCAGATATCTGGTTGTTTAATTTTTCTTTTTTGAGGCGGTCAAATTCTTTGTTTATTTTCCGACGCAGCCAGGTAAAAAGATAAGACCTTACATTATCTACTTCTTTATTTAGTGCAACATGGGTGCTCCATATTTCTAAAAATAATTCCTGGATGCAGTCTTTTGTAAGTTCCCGGTCGGCAGTTAAACTAAACCCGTAACTAAATAAAGCCTGGTAATGAAGCTGGTAAATAGCTAAAAATGCAGCCCTGTCTCCTTTTATCATATCGTGCCAGCTACTTCCTTTCATTTAACTAAATCGCTGGCAGCTTATGTTTTTGTTCAGTGGCTTCAGCAATTGTGCAAGTTAATTAAATGGCAGAAATTATGCGGTTATTTAGTTTTAATGGAGATGTTACGGAAATGTAGAAATGATTAAAGCATAAATAATCAATTTTATAGAAGTAGGATTGCTAAGATTATTTCTCCTTTTTTAATCTCATTGAAACAAAAAAAATATTATGACCGGTATTGAGAGAGAACCTTATTTTGAATTCAACCTTTCAATAAGTTGTTGCATTAACTACTGAAAGTATTTATTACAAGCTATGGAAATAGCTGCCTGTCATTTTAACCCGGCCTTATGCAAATTGCATATCCTAAATAAATAGTTCAATGTAACATCAGGATGATTAGCTGCCATACACATTGCATGGATTACTGGCGAGCCTTTAAAAATAAAAAATTATCAATTCCCTGAAATCCGTTGGCGGATATTTTTAATACACACATGATCGGATATGTTTGAAGTGGTATAATTTTGGAAGCTAAATTTAAAAAAGATGAATGGACAAAAAAACTATGATGTCGTGTTGGTAGGGGCATAACCGAACGGATTGATTGCGGCTATTACTATACAATCAGGATTGTCATTACTCTTTTTTTTCTGACTGCCGTTTGCTACATTTTATACACCCAAAATTAAATACACATCCAGTTTGTACTTTTACTCTTTTTGTGACTGCAGCTAAAAACTAAAGCCGGGCCTGTCGCTCCGGGTATTTATTTTAGCAACGCCAATCAACTGGTCCGACTGGTCTGTGAAAGATTTGTAATACACCAATATGGTATAATTATTTTCTGTCTCCCAGTAATTACCATCCAGGTCTGTACGTTTCGAGACATCATTTTTATCTACCAGCGTGTATCCGTAACTGTAATAACCTTGTTTTAAATTCAGGGTATTTTCATATATTCCCTTTTCGATATTAAAATGCATTTTGCTGTTTTCATTTAGCTGGTAACCGGTTAACTGGCCAATTAAATACAGGTCCTTATCAGCATAAGGTGTTTGAGTGGGTGTTACATATTTAAAGTGAATATTGGCATAGTCTCCCTGCCAGTAAGGATTAATGCTTTCATAGGTTGTAACCAGGTAACCGCCATCTAAATCTGCATAATAAGCGTACCGCTGCCCGCTTCTGTCAATATCCGGCTTTACATAAATGTCTGTTCTTTTTGCGTTGGCACTGTCAACCCTTTCACTCAATAGCCGGAAGCTTCTAAGGTCAAGCCAACGCCATTCTTTACCACCTGGAAATACAAATGTATTTTCATTGCTATACTCTATTGAATTATTCCTGATGAATGTTGGCAATACATTTCCCTGTGCATTATCCCACCGGTTATTTTGCAGCACCACTACTTTAATTTGCTGACTGGCATTAGAAGTATTTATACCATCAATGTTTACAGTAAACTTTATATGTTGGTGTGTGTTATACCGATCCGGTGTAAATGGTTGTACTACCTGCGCCGATACGCTTGCTTTGGAATCAAGTACCAGTAAGGCTTTTGTAAAAACCAATTTGGTGGTATCTCCATCCAGAAAAACTTTTACTAAATAATTGCCGCTGCGGATAGGTAAACTATTCGCCTCTGGCAATATAGCCTGGTAATGTATGTACCTGGTATATGCGATAGACGAAAAGCGGTAACCGGTAATGCGTTGCTGCGTAAACCCTTTTATGAAATCAAACGGGCTTAGATTAACCGGCTGCCAGTTGTAATCGCATAACTGGTAAGTGTAGTAATAACTTTTTACTCTTGTTTCCATATCATCAAAATGCAGCTCTACCCTATCTGCACTGTTGAGTTTATAAATGGCCATTGATTCCTGATCGCCATAAGTATGAAAACGTACCGAGTGGATATTGGGATCATAAACTCCTTCGGGATTTGTTTGGGCTGGCAATACTTGTTGCATCAATAATAAAACAGATGCGGCGGTTATCAATTTAAAAATATGCATGTAGTTATTAAAATATTTACTTTTGAAAGATAGCAAAAAATACGCCGATTGAATATATCTGCTTTTATAGCCAATAGAATTGCCTTTAACCGGCAAAATACTTTTTCCCGTTTTATCATCCGGCTGGCCATTGTGGCCACGGCTATCAGCGTTGCAGTAATGATAGTGGCATTGAGTTTTGTGAACGGTTTTCAAAATGTAATCAGTAATAAAATTTTCAGTTTCTGGGGACATATACATGTGCAGCAGGATATTGAAAACAGGGTTAGCATTGCAGAACAATATCCCATTGCTGCTAACGATACGGTTGAAAATATTGTTAGAAAATTACCACAGGTTAAAACCATGGAACGCTACGCCACAAAATCGGTGATATTAACTTATGGTACGGATATAGAAAGTATTTTGCTAAAAGGTATTGACTCATCTTTTAATTACAGCAGGCTAAACCCTTTTTTACAACAAGGAAAATGGTTGGCATTTTCGGATAGCGGCTATAGTAAGGAAATAAATATTTCCGCTTACATCGCCAACCAGTTAAATGTTCAGGTTAACGATACATTGCTTTCTTTTTTTATTCAGGAAGATGGAACAAAGCGCCCCAGGAAATTAAAGATCGCCGGTATTTTTAAAACCTCTATTGATGAATATGATAAACAATTTGGCCTTTGCGATATCAATTTAATAAGGCGGATGAACGACTGGAAACCAGGTCAGATAGGCGGTTACGAAGTTTTTTTAAAAGACTACACTCAAACAGATACGGTGGTTACTTTAATAAAAGAATTAACACCACAAGGCTGGAGCAGTAAGACCATTAAAGAAATGTATAGCAATATTTTTGACTGGCTGGCCTTGCAGAACAAGATAAAACTGATACTGATGGGCATCATGATGATTGTAGCCATCGTAAATCTTATCACTTGTTTGCTGATTATTGTTTTAGAAAGAACCAGGATGACCGGCATATTAAAAGCAGTAGGTGCCAGCGACTGGATGGTACAAAAAATATTTTTATACAACACCGCTTTAATAGCCGTAACCGGCATCATTTTCGGCACCGCACTCGGCCTGTTTATTTGCTGGCTACAGCAAAAAACAGGATTTATTAAATTAGATGAAGAGGCTTATTATATGGCAGCAGCGCATGCTGATGTGGTGTGGTGGCAGATAATATTGGTTGATGCAGTTACACTGGCCATCTGTTTTGCCACCCTCATTATTCCCACCCTGTTAGTAAAAAAAATCAAGCCTGTTAAAGCGATACAGTTTAGATAACGTGCCACGTCGGTCGGCACCGAAGGTCAGACCGGCGTGGCACGTTATGGAAAAATATGCGACAAAATAATTCCTGTCGCCACTGCTGCATTCAACGATTCTGCTTCGCCTTTTTTAGGTATCGTTATCTTTTCTGTACACAATTGCATTATCTCATCACTGATGCCTTTTGATTCGTTACCTATAACGATAATGCCTTCTTTTAAACCTTTTAATTCGCTTACATTTTTTCCATTCAATGCGGCAGCATAAATATGTACTGTATCATTTTTTTGCAGCCACTCTGCTAAAGTGGTATACATTATTTGGACCCTGCCCAAACTGCCCATGGTGCTTTGCACCACTTTTGGATTGTACATGTCAGTACAATTGTTTGAGCAAATAACCGAGGGTATGCCAAACCAATCTGCAATACGGATGATGGTGCCCAGGTTTCCAGGATCTTGTATGGCGTCTAACACCAAACTTATTTTACCTTTTGCTGTAACAGTTGTTTTTGTTAATTTTTTAAACACCCCTAAAACCTGGTTGGGTGAGCTTTGTGAAGATATTTTTTCCAGATCAAAATTGTCTATAACCTGCAACGGGCCTGCATAATATTTACGAATGCTGTTTTCATTTTCCTGCAACCACTGCTGAAGGCCCAATACCTGTTGGCATGAAAATATTGCTGACTTTAATAATTCCATTACTACTTTACTACCTTCGGCAATAAATACATCCTCAGTATCTCTTACTTTTTTATGGTGCAAACTTTGGATATATTTGGTATAGGTTTTGCTTAACATCGTTCTATTAAAATTTATATAGTGTTTAGTGTGGTTGTAAAAACAAATTTACTGAATGGTTTGAAAAATATTTTTTTCTTAGCATTGATCCTGTCTTCCTGTACTACCGTACGAAATTATCAAAAAAATAAACCCTTTTTGTTTAAAACAAGTATTGAGCTTAAAGGAGGCAATTTTAATTCCGATGAAAGAAATGTAGTAAAGCAACGTTTATTTGATCAGTTAGATGATAGTGCCAGGGTGGTGACAATAGATAAATTGTTTCTATTTCACAAGGCAACCCCATCAGCTGCTTATGATACAGCTTATTCCCACCTTAGTGCAAGAAATATGATTGGTTCTATGTTGCACCTTGGGTATTACCAGGCAAAAGATAGTGTAAAAATTGATACTCTCAGCGGAACTTTTTTTAGTTCGTATTCATTAAAATTTGAAAAGCAGCAAAGGGTATCAGTAAAATATATCATTGATGCAGGTAACCCTACTTTAATAGATACCATCATTTACAAATTAAAAAAGCCAGACCTTCAATTGCTTGCAGAAAAAGCAAAACCTGCATCTTTTATTCTAAAATCAACCCCTGTTACCAAGGCAAATATTATTGGCGAAATAAGCCGTATGGTAATATTATACCGCAATAACGGCTATTATAAATTTTCTTCTGATGATCTGAAAATGAGGGGCGATACCACCATCTTATCATTAACCAATATTTCTGATGATCCTTTTGAAAGTATCCGGTTACTGGCAGAAGCCAACGAAAAAAGAAATAAGCCCACTATTAAACTTGATATGATTTTAAATCCTTTGGCAGACACTATGCGATTACAAAAATTTTACATCAATAACATATATATCTATCCGGATTACAGTACCAGCGATACAATAAATGATTTGAGTTATAAAGAAGATACGGCTAAAAGAAATGGCTATTTAATCCGCTATCATAAAAAATTATTTCGAAACGGTTTTTTAGTTCGCAATATGGATTTTAAAAAAGGAGATCTTTACCGGCAGGAAAATTATGCAAAGACAATAAGCAATTTTTCCAAAACAGGCGTTTGGCAAAATGTAAATATTCAGACCATTGAAAGAAAAGACAGCATCGGAAAACTTGATATGATATTGCAACTGATACCCGCCAAAAAATTTGGGTTTGAAGCCAATGTGGAGGCCAGCTATTCGGTAAACAGTAACACTAATACGGCCACTGTAGCAAGTGGTGGAAACCTGCTTGGCCTATCTACAAACCTTTCTTTGCAAAACCGCAATATCCATAAAGAAGGTATTAAAATGACCCACGCTATCCGGTATGGAGTAGAATTAAATTTGAATACACAACGTTCGAACAGGATCATAAATTCAAATGAACTGAGTTATACCAATACCATCAGTTTCCCCCGTTTGCTGGGACCAATCAACCTGTTGCCTAAGGCGTGGTTTAATAGCGGTAAACCAATCTCTCAGCAAACTTTTATCAATACCAATCCATCATACACCAAAAGAATAGATCTCTTTAATCTTTTTTCAACCGGTATAGCTTTTGGTAATCAATGGAACAACAAGGTTAACAGGAAAAACGTAATCAAATTTCCCAACATTGAGTACTCCTATCTCTTTAACCAATCCGATAGTTTTAAAACTATTTTACACGATAATCCTTACCTGCGTTACTCGTATAATACCGCTTTAATAATTGGCAGTTCTTACAGTTATTCTTCCACTTATATTAACCCAAAACATACCAACAGGCAACACTCTTTTAGTGGCAATATTGAAGAGTCTGGCTTACTATGGGGCAGGCTGGGCATTTTTAAAAAAGAATTGCGCCAGTTTGTAAAGGTAGATGGTGAATATACTTTTGCCATTACCAATCCAAAATCAGCCAGGGTTTTCCGGGCCTTTCTTGGTGTAGGCATACCATTGGAAAATAATGATACGGCCTCTCTCCCGTTTTTTAAACAATATTACTCTGGAGGTGCCAATAGCATGAGGGGTTGGCCTATCAGAGGTATTGGCCCTGGCGCAAAACCGTTGGGTGTAAGCAATGTGCTTACCAACGACCGTACAGGTGATATCCGCTTTGAAGTAAATGCAGAATACCGCCATGATCTTTTTCAAATAATACCCAATTCCCTAACTTTAAAATGGGCTTTATTTACAGATATAGGCAATGTGTGGAATTTTAGAAATACACGTCCAGGCGGTGGTGCAGATAGCCTTCAGTTTAATTTTAATAATTTTTATAAGCAACTGGGCGTTGACGTTGGCACCGGCTTTAGATTTGATTTTAACTATGTTGTGCTGCGCTTTGATCTTGGCTTTAGATTTAAAAAACCAGACATTGCCAAAAATGATGGCTGGAAAATTCCTGATATTAGCTTCAACAATTTATTTAAAAGAGGGGTTGAATATAGAAACTGGCGCTATCAAAATTTTAATTTTACTATTGGCTTAAGTTACCCTTTTTAAATTACTCAACAGGCAGCACCTCCCCAATTTTATCAGTCGGATTTTCTCTATTTATTTGCAGCATAAATTCATCCATATTAATGGCAGTACTTACTTCAAATTCACCAATCCTTGTTCTTCTTAAACAACTCAGGTAAGCTCCGCAACCTAAGGCTGCTCCAAAATCGTTTGCCAAACTGCGTATATACGTCCCCGTTGAGCAAACAACTTTAAACTCCACTTGCGGTAAATCAATCGCCGTAATTTCAAATGAATGAATGGTTACATTTCTTGGCTCCAGCTTTACTTCAACTCCTTTTCTTGCCAGCTCATATAAAGCAATACCCTCTTTTTTTATGGCAGAATAAATAGGTGGTACTTGCTGAATAGAACCAGTGAATTGTTCGGTTGCCTTATGTATTGCTGCTGCTGTTATTGCTGAGTAATCTTTAAATTCTTCCGGCGCACTTTCCAGGTCAAATGTGGGCGTTGTGGCGCCTAAAATAAAATGGCCGGTGTATTCTTTTTCTTTTGCCATGTACTCGTTTATTTTTTTTGTAAACTTACCGGTGCATACTATTAATAAGCCCGTTGCTAAAGGATCTAAGGTGCCGGCATGGCCAATTTTCTTTATCTGCAATATCACCCTTAATTTTCGCACCATATCAAAGGATGTCCAGTGCAGCGGCTTATCAATCAACAGCACTTTACCTTCTGCAAATGGTAATTGTATAGCAGGGTCAATGGGGATTCTTTCTTTACGTTCGTGCTTTGCTGGAATATTTATTTCACCTAATTTACTGGTATGTTTTGAGCGGTATGTTTCTTTACGGGCCAATGATATTTTTTTGCGAAGGTACTGTAAGGAAAGGGTAAAGTATAAAAGGTATATAAGGTGAAAAGGGTAAAAGTTTATAAGGGATCAAAAGTATCAAGTATAAAGTATCAAGTATGAAGATATCCAATCATTACAATCAACATCTCATCCCCCTTAAGCTAAAGTATAAAGACATCCAAATTTGTACAATCGGCATGTTTACCCCTTTAGGGGATAGGGGCTGATAGGTGCTTCCTATATTGCCTGCCTGGCCTTTAATTCTAAATATTTATTGATGGTGTTTACCGTTAAACTTTCCGGAGAAGTTAATATGGATAAGATGCCATGTTTGGAAAGTTCTTTAACGATCAGCCGCTTTTCAAAAGCAAATTTTTCCGCAATAGTTTTAACGTATACCTCTTCGAGGTTGGTTGCAGGAATCACGGACAGTTCTTTTAATTCAGTATTTTCAAAAAAAATCACCATCAGTAAATGATGCTTTGCAATAGAACGCAGATAATTTAGCTGGCGTTTTAAACCAGACAGTGATTCAAAATTGGCAAATAATATTAACAGGCTGCGTTGCTTTATCCTGCTGCGTATCTGCAGATAAAGCATCTCATAATCGCTTTCTAAAAATTGGGTTTCCTGGTTATAGAGAAGTTGTAAAATATTCGCCCTCTGTATGGGCTTTCTGTCGGCTGCCAGCACGGTGCCTATTTTATTGGCAAAAGTTATAAGCCCAACTTTATCCTGTTTTTGTAAACAAACATTGCTTAATACCAATGTGCTGTTAATAGCATAATCCAGCAGGCTTAAATTGCCAAAAGGCATTTTCATTAATCGGCCTTTATCAATAAGGCAATACACTTGTTGACTTTTTTCATCGGTATAATTGTTTACCATCAGCGATGACTTTCGGGCTGTAGCCTTCCAGTTAATAGTTCTCACATCGTCTCCCCTTACATATTCCTTTATTTGTTCAAACTCCATACTGTGGCCCATTTTACGCATTCGTTTATTCCCATGCTCCAGTTGAATAGTAGTTTTTGACAACAACTCATACTTGCGCAATTGCATAAACGAAGGATACACCGGCACCATTACCTCAGCCGCTATATTATGCCTGCGCATTAACAGCCCCAGGATAGATTTTACATAAACAATGATATCACCAAAATAATATTCGCCCCTTTCTGCCGGCCTTACTTTATAAACAATATTTTTTTGTTGACGGGCTTTAAAATGCTGATATAAAACAAAGTCTCGCTTTTGAAACTGAACAGGCAGCTCATCAATAATTTCCATGTACAATTCAAAAGGCATGGTGTTAATAACCTGTAAAGTAATTTTATTTTCGTCGCTGTTACTTAAACGATCTGCCATCAACCTTTTTACCTGCGGCGTTTTACCCATTATAAACAGAAAGAAATAATCAATCACCAACAATATCAATATTACATACCAGGCAATTTGAGGTACAATAAATAATGGAGCATAAAAAAAAGAAATGATAAATAATACAATGCAAATACCCAACACCAGGTAAAATCGTGTGGTGATAAAAAGATCGCCGATATATTTTTTTATAATGGACATAAAGTAAAAAAATAAACTCCTTAAAATTTGCTCTTGTTCTGGCAGAGATTCCTGAAGCCTTACCTCGGCACTTCTATATTCTTTAAAATACTTTCAATCAAATCATCTTCCGTCACCCCTTCCATTTCTTTTTCGGGGGTAAGTATAATGCGATGCCTTAATACCGGGCTTGCCATTTCTACAATATCTTCAGGTGTTACAAAATCTCTTCCCTTGATGGCAGCACTGGCTTTGGAAGCCCTCAATATTGCCAGTGATGCCCTGGGAGATGCCCCCAAATAAAGTGCAGGATTATTACGTGTTTCAACAACAATTTTTGCAATAAATTCAATTAACCTGGGTTCAACAAGTACAGATTGAATAAGGTTCCTGAATTCATGTATTTCAGCAACGGATAATATTTTATTTACCTGGTTTAACAGTTCTTTCTGTGTGCTGCCATGCTGGTTATTGAGTATGCCGATTTCTTCCTGCAGGGTTGGGTATTGCACATCGATCTTAAAAATAAAACGATCCAACTGGGCTTCGGGCAAACGGTAAGTGCCCTCCTGTTCTACCGGGTTTTGTGTAGCCAGAATGATAAATGGAAAACGCATTTCGTGTGTAACGCCATCTACTGTTACCTGCCTTTCCTCCATCACTTCAAACAGTGCGGACTGTGTTTTTGCAGGTGCCCTGTTAATTTCGTCTATCAAAATAATATTGCTGAAAACAGGACCTGGTTTAAAATAAAAGTCGCCTTCTTTTGGATTAAATACAGACGTTCCCACTACATCACTTGGCATAAGATCGGGTGTAAACTGTATCCGGCTAAAATCTACATCAATAATTTTTGCCATCAGTTTTGCGGTAAGTGTTTTTGCCACGCCGGGTACCCCTTCAATTAAAATATGCCCATCACAAAGTAAGCCAATCATCAAAAGATCAAGCATTTTTTGCTGGCCAATAATTACTTTTCCTATTTCGTTCCTGATGGCATACATCCGGTGGTTAAGGCCAGAAAGATCTGTGCGCTGCTGAAAAACATCTGCTTCCATTAGATTTTATTTTTATAGAATTTTTCAATTTGCTGGTTCAATAATAATAATTGCTGATCACTTATCACTGTTGCATTTTGCACAAGGCTGATTGTTTTAAAAAGGGCTTCAGTAATTTCTTTCTGCACATTAACTTTTCTGCTGAGGGTTGTTATAAAATCATCATTAACCTGGCTGGTGTTTAAATAATACTGTTTACGGATATGCTCCTGAAAATACATGATCAGCTTATCAGCCATATTACGGTTATCTTTTTTTTGCAAATATAATCGGCCCACAGTTTCTGTAAAAGCAACGGTAGAATTGGTATTGGTTACAATGGTTGCTACAATGCGCTGTCGGCGTTTGCCACCAAACAAAATATAGAATGCCAGTAAAAGAAGCGCCAGCCAAAGAGCCCGGGCTGTTGCAGGATACTGCAGCAAAAGCTGAAAGGCATTTTTACTTCCCTGTCCCGAGGGCGGATAATTTTTTTTGTTGTAATAATCATCCCAGTAAACATGTTCCGGTGTTGCATTGGTAAAGGCGAAAACATCCTGCAGGTATTGGTAGTTTTTATTTTGCAGTAAAAAATAATTGCTAAAAACCCTTGGTTCGCAATGCAGGTAAAACCGGCCCTTGCCGTAAAATACTTCAATAAAATTTGCTTTGCCAAATTTGTTTATACCCAGTACATTTGTAATGCTGGTATCGTACTGTTTATAATGATTATTTAAAGGGAAATAAAAATAAGTATAAGGCCTGGTGTCTGCATAAAAAGCTGTATCCATCTTAACATAAGTGTATTGCATATTTGCAAGTTCTTCGTCTGAAAGATTTAACTGGCCTGCCTTACAACCAAGACTATCCAGCAAACTGCTATCAATATTTTCACTGCTGATGAACATGGTATTCCCGTTATTTACATAACTCAGCATAGCTTTTTGTCCAGCTTCTGAAAGAAATAAATTTTTACTGACCGATATATATATGGAGGCCGTATCGGAAATATTCTGCCATACATTTTCAAAGTTTTCTCTTTTAGTGTGCAACTCATTGTGGTAAAATAATTGCTTCAACTGGTTATAAAAAACATAAGTTCCAAAAGGATTTTTATCCTTTTTTGAAAAACTTTCCTTCAGCGAAGGTATCACCGGCGGTTGCACTTTGCAAGAAGCACATAGTATTACAAGCAACAACAAAAAGGCACCATATAAAGTAATGCTTCTCAATAGTTACAATTGTATATTAAACTGTTTAAAATTATTTTGAATTTTGCCAAACATTGTTTCATCCATATCAAAACCGCCATACCACGCATACTCATAGTTTATTGTTAAAGAAACAAATTCATTATGGTATGGCTTTCCATACAACTCCTTTATATATTGATAGTTTGTTTTATCAGCAGTAAATTGTATAGTTCCTTTGGCTGCTAATTTTTGTAATGTTTGCAGGTAATGGTACCGTATTGCCAGGCGGTAATTTCTATTTGTTATAGATTGGGCTATTAATTTATTATAGTCTGTTGCAGCACACAACTGCTCTGCTTCCTGAGGTAAAACAGTAACATTACTGATTGCAACAGTACGTTGAAAAAAGGCTTTCGTAAAAAAAAGTTTATATAGAATAAAGGCAATAAAAAGACCGGCAAGGGTCCAAAAAAAAAGTATAGTAACAGAAGAAAAGAAAAATTTCTCTAACAATGAAGTATCGTTCTTTACAGGAACAGCCGGTGCAATTTGCTTTTTTTGTAAGGCTTTTAAAATACTATCTAAATTTTTGGCATAGGCAAAAGATGCGGCATTTTTTAATGCTTCAGCCGAATCACTTAAACCTGAAAGCTTGCTATTTTTTAATACCGTATCAACAATATCATTTAAGGAACTGTTCTTTTTCATTTCAACAACCAGGGACCTGGTGGCTATAGAATCCGCCATTATAACAGAAGAATCTTTATAAACATATTCACTATCCTGGGCTCGGGCTCGGGGGCAACAAAAAAACAACCCATAAAGAATTATAAAAAATTTACTACACCTCATTTTATTTTTACGGGCATTTTTTTAAAACTATCTTTTTTTTTGCGGATAATTTTTTTATGCAAACGAATTGGGTATATAACAAAGTACCATACAATAAATGACAATGACAATAAAAGAATTGCCGCACTTACCCAAACCGGTAAACCAGGATTGTTTTCTTTATCATAGGTATTGCTCATTAAATGTGTTACATAACTTTCAAAAAAGGCAGCAATAATAAATATCGGAACCAATATGATCAGTATCTTCAAGGCATCTTTAACAGCGTTTTTAAAAGAAACCATCCTTGAAAAAGTACCTGGAAAAAGAATCCCCTGGGCAATAATGAAACCAGCGGTGGATGCAATCACAAAGGCCAAAATTTCAAGAGTGCCATGCACCCATATAACCATCACCGACTTTACACCCAACCCCTTTGAAAAAAACAAGTATTGAAAACAGCCCAGCATTAATCCATTTTGCCACATGCTATAAAGCGTACCTACGCCAGCCAGCAACCCGCCTATCACCATCAGCAAAGCGACAAAACTATTGTTCATGGCAATGTACACAAACATAGTAAATGGGTTGTCACTTTTATAAACGCCAAAGGGGTCGCCTTTTGCAATATTTTCTTCAGTAGCATCTACATAATTATCGGTAAGTACACCCCGTATAAACGATTCATCTTTTATAGAACCAAAAACGCCAATCAATACAAACAACAAAAAAACAAGAAAAGTAAATAATAAAGTTTGGTGGTATTTTTTAAACAAAACGGGTAATTCATATTTCCAAAAACCAAAAACACGATTGTATTTTTCTTTTTTATTTTTATAAATGTTCTGATAAATACCGGCAGCAATTCCATTTATCCAGCGGGTGACTTTGCTTTTAGGATAAAAGGTTTTGGCATAAGAGAGATCGTCAACCAAAGTAATAAACCGTTCTGCAGTTTCGTCGGGGTCATTTGTTTTTGTATGCTGATAGGTATTCCATTTATCAACATTCTTTTTTATGAACATTCCTTCACGCATTTGTTAAAAATAAAGAAATTCCCTGTTATAAATTACTATTGTATTTCCACCTGAAGGTTGCCAACCCTTAGGAAGTTTATACTGGTTTATGAAAACCTGTAAAAGGTTTGATAACCCTTGCAACAATTAGAAATGAGGTTTAATAAATTTTTGGTTGCAAACTTAAATAGGTAATTTGTACAATGCCCGTAATACAAATAGCTACCCCGTTTAATATTGATATAGAATTTGAAATAGCAGAATTTCATAAGCGGCTGCTGGCTTACCTGGTTGATTTTGTGTTGCTGATAGTATACATGTTTAGCATGCTATACCTGCTGTATGGCGGTTTTAGGGTAGGTGAAGGCAGCCGGGGAATGGTAATGATTGTTTTGGTTATACCCACGCTTTTTTATACACTTGTTAGCGAGGTTATAATGAACGGGCAAACGATTGGCAAAAAAATATTACACATAAAAGTTGTAAGCCTTGATGGTGGCGAACCTACGCTGGGACAATACCTGCTAAGGTGGTTCATGCGTTTTTACGAATGGGGGTTTATCATTTTTACCCTTTTTTGGAGCAATGGTTTTACAGGAGTTCTATGGCTAATTATTGGTGGCATTACTTCCATCATCATTATTGTAATTTCATCTAAGAGCCAGCGCCTGGGAGATATTGTGGCGGGAACGGTGGTGGTGAATACAAGATCAAACTTAACGGTAAACGATACCATCTTTATGAATGTTACCGGAACAAATTACCAGGTAAAATTTCCAGAGGTAATGCGGCTGAGTGACCGCGATATTAATACTATTAAAAATGTAATCAGCCAGTCTGCAAAAACCAATCACTACGATATGTGTAACCGGGTAGCTTTTAAAGTACAGGGCGTATTAAAAGTGGCAACAGATATGTATGCCATTGATTTTTTAGAAAAGATCATGGAAGATTATAATTATTTATCCACAAGAGAATAAGCAATTACTAATAAAACCGTAAATAAAAATTGTGGGTAGTTTATAATAAAGCTAAATTGTTACTCCATTCATTTTATTTCTACAATTACACATTCAACATATGAAGCATCTTTACCTATTTGTTGCAGTAATATTTTTTATAGCTTGCAACCAAAAAATAACTGCGCAAAAATTACAGGCTCCTGCTACCCAAAATACAAAAAAAATAGTAAGGTGTTACACCGTAGAAGTGATTAATGAGTTTAGAAAAATACATCCCAATGCACAAACAGATGCTCAGTTTGAATCAGTAATGAGCAAAAAAATTCTCGAAAGAAAGTTGCAGCGCCCCATGCTTGCCAATTATACCATCCCGGTTATATTTCATATCATCCATAATGGTGAAGCGGTTGGCACTTCTCCCAACCTTGCTGCAACTGCATTTAGCCAACAAATATTACAGCTCAATAAAGATTTTGCCAATCTTTCCAACAGCCAGTATGCTGTTTCAGCAAATACAGGTATCCAGTTTGTGCTGGCTCAAAAAAATCCAGGCGGCACCACGCTTGCAGAGCCAGGTATTGAAAGGATAAACAGAAATACATCAGGCTGGACAGATTACTCAACCACAGGCTGGACAAACACTTACATAGACGCAACGGTAAAACCGGGCTCTATATGGGATGCTTCCAAATATTTCAACGTTTGGATAATTCCTAATATTGTCAATAGCACTTCAGTTTTATTAGGCTTCTCCACTTTTCCAACCTTATCTACCTTATCAGGATTAGGGAGTGGCGAGACTGCAACTAATGCGGGTGTTGTGGTATCAACACTTAGCATTGGCAGTAGCTTTTCGCCTAATGGTTGTGGAAACAGTTATGGATTGGGTAAAACCCTATCGCACGAAACGGGGCATTTTTTTGGGTTAAGGCATATTTGGGGCGATGCTGATTGTGGTGATGATTTTTGTGGCGATACGCCTATACATTTTGAAGCAAACAATGGAGTTCCAACTCATCCAAAAAGTAATAGTTGCGGAACAGCGGATGAAATGTTTGAAAATTATATGGATTACACAGATGATATTGTTCTAAATACTTTCACCAGCAACCAGGCAGACAGGATGCAAACGGTGATGCTGAACAGTCCGAGAAGGGTATCCCTTCCCGGCTCCCCGGCTGGCGCTGTAGCTGTTACAGCAACTAATAAAATTTCCTTTACCAATTGCACCGGTGTTTTAAAAATTTCGGAAACAGGTATTTCAGGAACCTATCCAAGATACAAAGATATTAACTTAACATTGAATGCAGAAGACAGAGCCACGGGGGCTGCAACGGTTACTATTATTGCTGCAGGAACCGCAGTTAATAATTTTCATTACCAGCTTTTAACGCCTACTGTAACTTTTGCTACCGGCGATAATTTTAAAGATGTAAAGATCAGGATTTTTGATAATGCTGAGATAGATGGTAATAAAACGATCATATTAAATTACAGCATAAGTGGTACAGGTGTTACACCAGGTAGCAGTGCACAAAGTGTAACTATTACTATCGGCGATGATGATAACGTAAAATTCGGCAGTAACACTGTACCAATTTTTAGCGAAAATTTCGGTAACAGTGGCACTCCTCTCTCCGGTTGGCTGAGCGGTTCATTTCTTAGCCCAGCAGGAACCAATGTATGGACGTTGGGCACAAAAGGCGGGGCCGGTATAACAGGGCAGTCCCTCTATATAACAAATAACACTACTACACAGTTACTTTCTTATAGTAAGACCAGTTCTTCAGACGCAATAGCGATCACTCCAAAAGTAAGTACTTCAGGTTATAAAAGCCCTACGTTATCTTTTACCTATAAATGTAATGGAGAGTATGATACACTTGCGGCGACAGAAGCTGATTATGGAACCCTGATGTATTCTTATGATAATTCCTCTTTTGGATTTATAACAGATGCAATGGGCAATCATTATAAATTCCAGGGGGATAGCGTTGCTACAAGTTCAGGTAATCTTAGTTTGCCTGCTGGATTGCAGGATACCGCATTTTCAATTGGTTTCAGGTGGATTAATGACGACAACACTGGCCGGAATCCTCCCTTTTTAATTGACGATATAATAGTGTCTGCCACGCCGTACCCTATTGAAACCACCGTCAGTAGTAGTTATGGCTACGACCTGAGAACCGGAACTGCCGCCAATAATTTTAAGAGTAGTAATAACAATGCTGTCATAGCAACTATAAGTAATGCCAGCACTAACCTAACTGGTATCACAGCAAAGATAATACAGGCAGGCAGCGGCAACACAGCTTTAGTAACAGCAGGTGGCGCTTTTTTACGTACCCAAAAAGTTTTTCAAATAAGCCCTTCCGTTGCTAATACCACTGCTACTTACCAGGCAACGCTGTATTTTACAGAAGCTGAATTGGCAACCTGGGGTGCAGGCAAACTAACCCTAAAAATTTTAAAAATAAAAGATGGTGTAAGCCTTGCCAGTACTTTAAATGCTAGCAATGCTGAGTTAATTAGTCCAACGGTATTTGAAGATGCCACTGCCGGTTACATTGCTTACACGGGTAATTTCACTGGCTTTTCGCAATTTGTGCTGGTATCGCCTGCCACCACTTTGCCTGTAACATTAACCAACTTTACGGCAAAGGCCAATCAAAAAAATATCCAGTTATCCTGGAGCACTTCATTAGAAATAAATAACCGGGGATTTATTGTTGACAGAAGTTTAGATGCGATAAATTTTAAACAAATTGGCTGGGTTAATGGTAAAGGCACTACTTCGCTATTATCAAACTATGCTTTTATGGATCGTTTTGTGCAGCCAAATGTTGTTTACTATTACAGGATTCGCCAGGTAGATATTGATAGCAGGCAGGTATATTCCGGCATCCGCAATGCGCATACCAGCCGGGATGCCGGCATTACGCTATTCGTTAGCCCTAACCCGGCAAAGGATCATATAAATCTGTTTATATCTGGTACAACAAATAATGCGAGTGTTGAAGTTATCAATGCGGCTGGTCAAAAAATAGTACAGAATAATAACATCAACGCATTTGACGGCGTGTACAAAATTGCATTAGGTGGTATTGCCAAAGGGGCTTATAACATTGTGGTGCATTTACCCGAAGGTACTTATTACACCAAAGTAATTGTTGAATAGGCAGTAACGCATCATCAAAAATTTAAACAAAATCCGTAACTTAACAGAGCCGGATTTTTTGTGTCCATATTTTTATAAACTTTTACTACCAATATTTTCTAAAATAAACTATATAAATATTTTCGGTGATAATAATTTATCAATATTTGGTAGCAGTTCTCAACACTCGCTTAACCATCGCAATCCCCCCTCACAGTCTGCTAAGGTAACTCTCCTTAGGGCCAGCCCCAATATTTATTACTATGGCTAAAACCTAAAGAAAAAGCACCTCAAGATTGAAGTGCTTTTTTTGTTATTCAGTATGGCGATTATTTTATTTCAATGGTATCATTCAAATCCACATCTACCAGGATACGTCCGCAGTTTTCACAAACAATTACTTTTTTGCGTAATTTAATTTCACTTTGCTTTTGTGGAGGGATGGCATGAAAACACCCGCCACAACTATCTCTTTCTACCGGCACCACCGCCAAACCATTCCGGTAATTTTTGCGGATGCGGTCGTAGCTCAGCAACAAACGTTCATCCACATGGCTTCTTGCCTCTGTTGCCTGTTTATTATACTGCTTTTCTTCCTTTTCAGTTTCTGTGATAATTTTTTCCAGCTCGCCTTTTTTGCCGCTCAGGTTGCCTTCTTTAACGCCAACCCCTTTTTTAGCTACTTCCAGTTGTTTGGCTTTTTCACCAATTTCTTCGGTTGCATCTTTAATGTGCTTTTCGCAAAGCTTTACTTCCAGTGTTTGCATTTCCACCTCTTTGTTGATGGCTTCAAACTCACGGTTATTCTTTACATTCTCACTTTGCTTTTCGTATTTTTTAACCAATGCTTCTGCCTCTTTAATGGCTTCTCTTTTTTGGTTAATAAATTCCTGCATGCCATTGATCTCTTCTTCAACACGAGTCTGACGGGCATGAAGGCCTTCAATTTCGTCTTCCAGGTCTTTCACCTCAATGGGTAATTCGCCTTTTAAAATTTGAATTTCATCCAGCTTGCAATCCACTTTTTGTAAACGAACAAGCGATGTTAATTTTTCTTCAACGGAGAAATCTTTTACTGCGGCCATATTATTATTTGAAATTTATATTTTTTAAAGTTTTGTTCCCGGCATTTTTAGCAATGTTGAACATTCTTGCGTCGCACTCTTGTACCAAATACCTTTGTGGATCTCCCCTTCAATTTGCTACCTAATTTAATTTACAATTGCTTAAACTTAATTACGAATTTTAAACAAAGTAATTAACTGGGTTGGTTTTAACCCCTGTTTTTAGGACGGCGAAGTTAGGGAATTTTTCCCTCAAAATATCAAATAACAGGTCAATTGTAAACTGCTCACTTTCAAAATGGCCAATATCCGCAATCACCAGCCTGGAATCGGCATCAAAAAATTCATGGTATTTTACATCCCCGGTTATGTAGAATTCAACACCAGCCGCAACTGCAGCACCAATAAGGAAACTGCCGGCTCCACCACAGAGGGCTATTTTTTTTACTGGTTTATTGCTTAAAGGCGTATGCCTGATAACCGTTAACCCGAAAACCTTTTTCAACTGTTGCATAAATTCAAGCTCAGTAACTGCTTCAGGTAATTCACCTGTCAAGCCACTGCCAACATCCTGGTACTTGTTATCTAACAAAAAAATATCATACGCCGCCTCTTCATAGGGATGAACAGCTTTCAATGTTTTAACCAATTCATTTTCAACCCATGCAGGGTAAACCATCTCCAGCTTTAGTTCCTGCTCTGTGTGCCTTTGCCCCGGTTTGCCCACAAAAGGAACAGTGCCTGCACCTCCTTTAAAAGTTCCATCTCCGGCAGCGGTAAAACTGCATTCGCTATAATTACCTATATGCCCGGCTCCCGCAACAAACAAAGCGTTGCGGACTTCTTCTGCCTGTGCTACCGGCACAAAAGTGATCAGTTTTTTTATGATACCCTTTTTAGGTTGCAATATCTTCCGGTTTACTAATCCTAATTGATCCGCCATTTTTCCATTCACCCCGTTTAGTACATTATCAAGGTTGGTGTGGATGGCATAAATGGCAATATCATTTTTTATGGAGGCGATGATGGTCTTCTCTACATAATTTTTACCGGTTATCTTTTTTAATCCACTAAAAATAATGGGGTGATGCGCCACAATAAGGTTGCAATTTTTTTCAATTGCTTCCAGCACTACGGCTTCGGTTGCATCCAGGGTATTGATGATGCCAGTGCAATCCCAGCACGGGTTGCCGGTTAATAAACCGGCATTATCGTAACTTTCCTGTAAACTTGCGGGCGCAATGGTCTCTAAAAAAGAGGTGATGGTTTTTACCTTCATTTATTATCTTTGTTAAAACTAAAGTTACCTTATAAAATTAAACTGTACCCATGTCAATCCGCACTTCGTCACTTTTTATTGTTATTGTGTTAATGATTAATTTATCTTCCTGCCAAAAAGAAGTCAGGAATGCCGGCACCACTGATCCGGTAATACCGGTTAACATTGCTGATAGCAATTACCTGTCAGAAATTTATGCTATTTTGGTAGATGCAACCACCAATCAACTGGACACCGTTAACCATGAAATATATTTTTACGACAATAGTAAAAGAGTTATTGCAATCATAGATTCTTCTTCTTACAACACCGGAAACAGTGAAATTTATTCGAATAGTTATTTCTTTTACAATGGGTCGGATACGCTACCCTACATGTCAAAATTTATTACACTTGACCGGGATAGAGATCGTGATGATACGCTTATACAATACCATTTTTACAACTCCGCTTCAAAAAAAATAAAAGACTCTTCAAATGATTTTATAGGTACCCAATCAAACAGCGTTTATTCGAAAGTAAGAGAAGTAACAGTTTATACTTACCTGCCCGGAAAAATTTGTGCTGCTGGTTATTCAACAAGCATTGATATTTCGGGTACTGATAGTTTATACACAAAGGATACTGCTTTGCTTGATGGCAACAACAATGTTATTTCATCTAAAAAATACACCAGGCCCTGGGTTAATAGTAATTTTGGATTGTGGGATGTTTCTTCTTTTTCTTATGATAATCATCCTGATCCTTTCATACGACTGAGCAGTTCCAAAGCTTTTTTAGTTGTACCCGGTGTTGAAACATTGTACTTAGAAATGTTTCAAAATAACAATATCACTGAAGTGCGCCAGGTAAACGCATCCGGGCTTGAGTATAATCATGAAAAATATAGTTATACTTTTAAGCCTGATGGGTATCTTTCGCAAATGATTGAGAGAGATGTAACCAATCCTGATTCTTATCGAAAGCTGAGTTTTATTTATAAAGCATTGTAAATTTGATTTCTTTTCTTATAAAAAAAATCAAATGCCTTCATCATCCGAACTTGACTTACAATACAAAAAATCATTACAAAAAATAGCTAATGTAAAATACGCAGCGCCGTTTTACAATAGGACCAGGAAACCTACCTGCCACCAAAGGGCACCCATTTCAGGGGAAGGCAACTGGCTACCCTTAGCGAAATAGCGCATGAACAATTTACCACAGAAGCAATGGGTGCGCTACTAAACGAGTTAAACAGCAAAGACAGTTTAACCCACTACCAAAAAAGAAATGTTCAGCTAAGCCTGGAAGATTATAACCGCAATAAAAAACTAAGCAGCGATTTTGTAAGGAAGATGAGCGAAACGGTTACCACCACATATCATGCCTGGGTAAAGCCCGTAACGATAATTCCTTTACAGGTTTTCAGGAACCTTTGCATACCCTGATTGAATTAAAAAAACAGGAAGCAGATATGCTGGGGTACGAAACCCAGCCTTACAATGCTTTGATGAATGATTATGATAAAGGCTTAACTGTTGCCACAGTTGACTCAATTTTCTCTAATTTAAAGCCACAATTATTAAGGCTGTTACAGTCAATAAAAAATAAACCACAGGTAGATAATTCTTTTTTACACCAGCATTTTGATAAGGATGCCCAATGGAAATTTGGTATCCAAATACTGCAACAAATTGGCTTTGATTTTGAAGCTGGCAGGCAGGACATCAGTGTTCACCCATTTACCACCAGTTTTAATAATCAGGATGTAAGGGTTACTATCAGGATTGATGAAAATGATTTCGGCAAAATGACCTGGAGTTGTATTCATGAAGCCGGCCATGCTTTGTTCGAGCAAGGCTTACCTGCTGAAGAATATGGCCTGCCGTTGAGTGAATATTGCAGCCTGAGTATTCACGAAAGCCAGAGCCGTTTGTAGGAAAATAATGTGGGCCGTGTACTTCCTTTCAGGCAACACAATTTTCCTTTATTAAAAACGTTTTTTGCAGAGCAATGTAAAAGTTTGCCTATTGATACATTTTACAAAGGCATCAATAAAGTGGAGCCTTCATTGATAAGAACAGAGGCTGATGAACTCACCTATCATTTTCATGTGATGATACGGTACGAATTGAAAAAATGCTGATTGACGGAACCATCTCTGCAAAAGATATTCCTGCTTATTGGAATGAACACTATCAAAAATACCTTGGTGTTGCCGTTCCAGACGATAAAAGAGGTTGTTTGCAGGATATACACTGGAGCCATGGAAGCTTTGGTTACTTTGCCACTTACAGTCTTGGCAGCATAGTTGCAGTACAATTATATACAACTATTGAAAAGGAAAATGTAGCGGTAAATAAAGAAGTGGCTGATGGAAATACCACATCCATATTGAATTGGCTTAGAAAAAACGTTCATCAATATGGACGACAGTTTACGTCTCAGGAATTGTGCAGCAAAATAACCGGTGAGCCGTTAAATACAAAATATCTTATTAACTATGCAACAAAAAAATATACCGATATTTATGGTTCCTAAAGTAAAAAATATGCCTGCCATATTTTATAAATATCGCTTTATTATTGCAGTTGCCTGTTCGTTGTTGCTTTTATTAAGCAGTTGCAAAAAATTAGCTTTATTATCAGGTGACCAAAGCACGCTGGAACAATATTTTGCTGATAATGTATTGAACAGAACTTTTATTGTAGACTTTGCAACCGACAGCAGCATTGATATAACCACCAAATATAGTGGCTATGATTTCATTTTAAAGAAAGATACTTCTTTCTACAATGGCAATATGACGGGTACTAAAAACGGTGTTACCTACTCAGGCACCTGGAGCAGCAACAGTGACTATAGCAAATTGGTTATAAACCTTTCCAGTCCTACTATACCAGCAGAATTTATTTTTTTAAACAGGGCATGGAAATTTACCAAAAAAGGTGTGCCTGTACTTAATCTGGCGCCGTGGGGAAGTATTGATCCTAAAGTATTATACATGCGGCGGTTATAACTGCTATCCCTAAAGCGAAATAAAATCGCTTCCTTCTTTTTCAGCCTAAGTTGGTGTCACCAACCGCAAAATGGTAAACGAAAATTTCATTTTAGACAGTTTGTTAAAAGTTATTTTAATCAGTCATCCCTCAAAAAGTCGTTTTAAAATTTATGGCTATAAACCTTCAGTAACTATTTATAATCATTTTATAAATAAGTAACCAACATCTTATTGCCTCTGTGCGCAGAGGTTAATTCGTCGTTTAAAATTCATAGTGCTGCGGCTAATATTGCATTCATATTATCATCAATGATGCCATGAAAATAATTACGGCATAACCGATAGTCCTGTTTCAAGTGTCCTATCACTGGTTCTATGGCAGCTCTTCTGCTCTGCTTTTTGCGTTTAGACCTGGAGATATTTTTTCTGGTTTAGGTATAGGAATGGTAGCACCTTTGTATTGTTTTATTCCTTTATATCCTCTGTCCAAAAATACCTCTTTTGCTTCCTTTCCATTGAGTCGTTCATACTGTTCCAACGCCTCCGGTATTGTATTTGAATCGTGTAATGTTTGTGTGAAATTGATGGCTCCCATATTGATGCCTGTGTTCTGATCAACGAGGATGTATACCTTACTGCCAAACTCAAATTTTTTATGTTCCTTCCCCTTCGAATAACATTTTACATCGGATTAAAGTGTACTAAATTACTATCTTCCGGGGGGCTCATTTTATATGGATGCTTTCCTGCAAAATTAATTCTACACCTGGCTCACCAATGCGCTGGCGAAAAGCGATCAGTTCGGTAGGTACGCAAGGAATGTTTGGCTGAAAAAACTGTTCGCAACTAAAGTACTGAAAGTAAATATTTTCCGCCCCGTGTTCTACCAGGTTTTCATCACTCAGGTTGCGGAGAAATTTTAGTATCAGTAACGATACCATTAACCGGATTGGCTTGGCAGGCTTATCCATTTTCACTGTAATGCTTTTTAAAAGCATCGTCAAAAAAAAGGGTTAATTGTATTGGCTAACTGATACAAGGGATGTTTTGGTCAAGCTGCTCTGCCAGGCTGCCAAACAAACCTAATGGAGGAGTATGTTTTTGGATAGATAGCATCCTTAAATTTGGAAGATTTTTATGATTTTACAAATATCTGGCAACTATTATTTAAACTATTTTAAATTAAACCCAAACTGATAGTCTTTGAACACTTTTTGATATACCGACTATTTAAATGGTTTTGCTTTTTAAATTTTACGGTTACTAATTCCGCTAATTGCCGGGACAACCGAGGCGGACGGCCGGTGGGTCCGATTAATGTCGGAATCACCGGCTTCTTTTGCAATTTTCAGTTTTAGGTCAAAAAAATTATTAGTTGTGCAAGCACCTGATAGAAAAGCCTGTGGTCTTGGCGTAGTTGAACTTAAGAAAAGAGCTATTGCCGTAGCTCAGGTAGCGGAACAAAGCTTTGTTTACATCTACATTGTACTCTGTAGAACTCCAACAGGAACCGTAGTAGCCAATGTTGTCGAATTGGCCATTGATGTCGCAGTGGCCACTAGGAAGGCCTGTGAATCCGCTGCTATTGGTGGCTCCGATATTAGAATTTAACCAATGAGTAGTACCGGCTTCTTTCATTGTACCCCCTGCTGCTGCATCGCCTCCTAAATTAGTACTTAAAGTTGTCCATTCAGCATCACTTGGAATATGCCAACCTAAGGGAGCTAAACCTCTAACATCATTTACTGCATACCAATTGTATAATTTACCGTAAGTGGCTGCATAGGTTGCTGAATCATTTTTATAATAACAATAAGCTCCCGTTGTTAAACTAGCCCAGGCTGCTGCATTGGTAACCTGGGGTATGGGTGTACCATCCCTATAAGTAGCAATATCAAGATTTTTTAACGTCCACTTTTGCGTTGATATTATCACAAATGGTAGTCCAGTTGTAAAACTAAGTTCAGAACTATATGCTGTTCCTACACTACTAGTAGAATAAGCTTTTATATAATAGGTTGTACTGGAGTTTAGCCCAGTAATACTACTTGTAAAAATACCAGTTCCTATTCCGTCTGATGTTTTGTTATCGCTTATTGTGGGATTTGAACTTGTTTTCCAACATACCCCTCTTACTGTTATAGAACTACTTCCATACTCCATGACTTTGCTGTAAACAGTTGCAGCATTTGACAATATATTTGTTACCGAATCTGTCGCAATTATAGGTAAGGATGGAACTATAGGTGTGGAAATTTTATTTTCTTTGTGGCAACCTGTAAAGAAATATAAGCATATAATTATGCCATAGCTAACAAGACCTTTTACGTTTTTCATATTATATTAAAGATTATTTTTTTTTACTTTTCTCATTCATTTGATTAAAAATAGACTGCCATTTAAGCCTTAATAAAATAAATTAGAATTTAATTTTTACGCTAATTCAATAAATATCTAATATACCTTAAACGTTAATGCAAGTTGTCCCAAGATTTTCTTTATTCACGAATCTCCAAATAAAAGTTCTCAATTATAAGCAAACGGTCAAGCTGTTTATTTATTGTGAAGGATTTACGGCTAATTTCAACTGTTCGGGGCACTTTTTAAGGCACCCAAATTTTTTTGTAGTAATATTTCTATTTCTTTTTTTCTTAATGGTTATTTACAATTTTTATACTCTTTTGGAGTTATTTTAAAAGTTGCCTGCCTTAACAGTAGCAACAAACAATAATAAAACCAAAAGCAATATTCCTATGATAGCCAGAATTGCGACCAAGGCAAGCTGTCTGTTATTATTAACTATGCTAAGTTTTGGCCTTAGGGCACAACTAGCAGCTAATTTTACAGCCACACCTGCCAGCGGATGTGCCCCACTGGTGGTACATTTTACAGATAATTCAACCAATAAACCTACGCAATGGAAATGGAACCTGGGGAATGGCACTATTTCATTTTTACAAAATCCATCTGTTACTTATTTTAATCCCGGCCAATACACTATTAAATTAGTAGTTAAGAATAACGCCGGCTCAGACTCAATCACCAAAACACAATATATAAATGTTTATGCCAAGCCGACAGTGCAGTTTACCAGCTCATCAACAATAGGCTGCTTTCCATTAACGGTACAGTTTACTGATCAAAGTGCTGCCGTTAACGGCACCATCAGTTCATGGCAATGGGATTTTGGTGATGGATTTTCTTCGGCCCTGCAACATCCAACACATATTTATACTTCGGCAGGCAATTTCAATGTAACACTCAGGGTAAGGAATAGCAATAATTGTTTAACCACGCTTTCCAAATCTAAATACATACAAATCAGTGCTGGTGTAAAAGCCAACTTTAGTAACAATATCCCCAACAACTGTAGTTTTCCTGTAACCATTAATTTTAAAAATTTATCAACGGGTACAGGTACATTAACTTATCAGTGGCTGTTTGGAGATGGTGTTATTTCGGGCCAGGCAAGCCCTTCTCACAGTTATGCTACTTTAGGCACTTACACAGTAAGGCTGATTGTAACCAATGCAACCGGATGCACGGATACCATTACCAAAGCAGATGAAATTATAATAACCAATGTAAAGGCTTCTTTTACAAACACAGATACGGTTTGCGTGCAACAACCCTTTTTATTCACTAATACCTCTGGTCCTGCGCCTATTTTCAATATCTGGAGTTTTGGAGACGGAACTTTTTCAACCAAAGCTAATCCAATAAAAAAATATGATTCTGCAGGAACCTACCAGGTAAAGCTGGTTACCAATTTTGGCACTTGTACCGATTCTGCATTTAAAACAATCATAGTAAACTCAAGGCCCACAGCAGCTTTTATTGCTAACGATTCCACTTCTTGCAGCAGTCCTTTTACAGCAAATTTTATCAATCAATCGCTCAATGCAACTGCTTATGAATGGGATTTTGGTGATAGTACAAAGTCTGCCGGCCAAAACCCCTCACATACTTATACCGGTAGTGGGAAATTTACTGTACGACTGATTGTTGCCAACTCAAACGGGTGCACGGATACACTAAAAAAAACAGATAATATTAAAATTCAAAAACCAATTGTAACATTAAACAATTTGCCTGATAGCGGCTGTGTACCATTTACGAAAAATTTTATCAGCACAACAAATAGCATTGACCCTGTAACGAGTTACTTATGGAATTTTGGAGATGGAACCAGTTCTGCAGCAGCCACGCCTACACATGTTTTCCCTGCAGAAGGTGTTTATGTTATTTCACTTATTGAAACCACGACCAGCGGGTGCAGAGATACGGTAACTATCAACAGGGGTATCATTACCAACACCAAACCGGTTATTAATTTTACCGCCTCGCCAAGAATTACCTGTGCCAAAACAATGATCAACTTTACAGATCTTACTACTGGCACTGCAACAAGATGGCTATGGTTGTTTGGCGACAAAAATATTTCTACTTCTAAAAATCCAACACATACTTATACTGATACAGGTAAATTTGATGTACAATTAATTGTTTGGAACAATGGCTGTGCGGATAGTATACTATTTAAAGATTACATACAAATCAATGCACCCATTGCTAAATTCCATGAAACAATGGATTGTAAAAAGCCTTATGAAAGGGTATTTGTAGATGGGTCCATTGGTGCCGATGAATGGAACTGGGATTTTGGAGACGGAACCACCAGTAACCAGCCGGGACCGGTACACCAATTTGCAACACCAGGGTTTTACGAGGTTAGTTTAATGGTAAAAAATAATGCAACAGGCTGTGACTTTACTACTAAAAAAATAATTCAGATAGTTGATGTCAAAGCAGCTTTTACAACGTCGGATACGATAATATGCAAGGGCAGCAATATAAATTTTACCACCGGCCTAAGTCTATCGGAAGTTAGCTCCTTTAACTGGAATTTTGGAGATGGTACTTCACTGGACACCATAACAAATTCGGCAAAACATACCTACCGGGTGGCTGGCAATTACACGGTTCGTTTAATCATTACTACCATACTCGGCTGCAAAGACACATTGATAAAAACAATGAACATCCGGGTAAATGGTCCTACAGCAAAATTCACTTCCTCTGTGCCCGGAAGTTGCTTAAACAGTGCTGTTGTATTCAATGATCTTTCAGTAAGTGATGGTCTTAATCCAATAAAAACTTTTAACTGGAATTACGGAGATGGTAAAACAGAAAAGTTATTATCAGCACCATTTCAGCACATTTATGCTGCGCCGGGAATATTTTCTGTGAAACTTCAGGTGGCCGATAGCCTTGGATGCACAGACAGTTTTACTATACCAACTGCCTTGGTTATATCAAAACCTGTGGCTAAATTTATTACAAAAGATTCGTTAAGTTGCCCGACTAAACCGGTACAATTTACCAATCAGTCGACCGGCCCTAACTTAACTTACCGGTGGAATTTTGGAGATGGCACCACTTCTGGTTTACAAAATCCGTCTCACGCATTTACCAGTAATGGTAGTTTTACAGTATCGCTTTTTATAATGGATCAATATGGTTGTACAGATTCTATCAGCAAACCAAATTTTGTTAGCATTGTAACACCGGTAGCAAATTTTTTAATGAGTGATTCGCTTAGTGCGTGCCCGCCGCTAATTGTGCAGTTTACTGATTTAACCAGCAACGGAGTTACACGATCCTGGGATTTTGGAGATGGCACCACCACCTTAACAAATAATCCTTCGCACTTTTACAGTTATCCCGGCACTTACCTGGTTAATCTTACCACCACCGGGCCCGGCGGATGTAGCACCATATTGGAAAAAACCATTCTTATAAAAGGGCCAAAGGGAACATTTACTTACAATCCTCTGATTGGCTGCAACCAGGTTAACAGCAGCTTCAGCGCCAGCACCATTGATGCAGTATCTATCTTATGGGATTTTAATGATGGCAATACTGTTAACACCACCGACTCTTCAATTGACCATTCGTACACGTATGCCGGCACTTATATTCCGAAAATTATCTTAACAGACAATGATGGTTGCCACGTACCTATAAGGGGCCTGGATACCATCGTCGTAAACCAAATAACCGTAAGTTTTGATTTTGCAAATAAAACACTTTGCAATTCGGGAACGGTAGCATTTATTGATTCCTCTTTTAGTAATGATATTATCAACTCCTATCACTGGAGCCTTGGCGACGGAACAGTTTCATCTGAAATAAACCCGGTACACCAATACACTAAAAATGGTTTGTATTATCCCAAATTAATTATCACCACAGAACATGGGTGTAGCGATTCAATGGTGGCAAAGGTTCCCGTAAAAGTTGTTACTTCACCACAAATAAATATGACCACTACCGCCAATGGTTGTACGCCGTTAACAATGGTTGTAAAAGGTACGGTAACTGTGGCAGATACATCTTTACTTAAATGGAATTGGGATTTTGCAAATAGTAATTTCTCCACGCTTCAAAATCCTGTGGCAGAAAAATATACCACAGCAGGCGTGTATACCATTGCGCTTATTGCAACCAATAGCAGCGGATGTATGGATACCGTTACTAAAACAATAGAAGCCTTCAGCATACCAGATGTAAGAGCAGGACAAGACACATTTATTTGCCAGCTCCGTGGTATTAATTTAAGCGCAACAGGCGCCACCACTTATAACTGGGCCCCCTCAACAGGTTTAAGTTGTACAAGCTGTGCCAACCCTGTTGCTACACCTGCTTCAGCAATTAATTATATTGTAAAAGGTACCAGCGTACACGGTTGCATTGCAAGTGACACCATGAAAGTAATAGTCAAGTATCCCTTCAGGATTACTTATGGTAACCGGGATACTTTATGCAGGGGAGAATCAGCAAAATTATTTGCTACAGGGGCAGTTTCGTATGTGTGGACACCTGCAGCAGGCTTAAACAATAATACTTCTGCCACACCAACTGCAACACCGGATACTACTACCAATTATATGGTAGTGGGTAAAGATGACAAAAGTTGCTTTACAGATACGGGTCATGTTTTTATAAAAGTATACCCGATACCGGTAGTAGATGCCGGCAACGATAAAACACTCAACATCGGTAAAACGCTGGACCTGATGCCGGCCATTTCAGCCGATGTTACCGAAGTACTTTGGTCGCCTACTACAGGTATATTTCGCAACAGTTATCCCGGCATTACGATTAAACCAACCACCAATACCGATTATACAGTACGGGTAAAAAACCCGGGTGGCTGCACGGCAGAAGATAAGGTAAGTATAATTGTAGTTTGCAATGGCGGCAATGTATTTATGCCCAATACATTTTCACCAAACGGTGATGGGGCAAACGATGTTTTTTATCCGAGGGGATCCGGCCTGTTTAAAATAAAAAACCTGCGCATTTTTAACCGCTGGGGTGAGGTGGTATTTGAAAAAAATAGCTTTAATGCAAATGATGTTTCCGCAGGTTGGGATGGCACTTTTAAAGGAGTTAAATTAAACCCGGAAGTGTTTGTATACACCATAGATATTATTTGCGATAATAACAGCATATTGAATTATAAAGGAAATGTAGCACTGATACAATAACGAAGTTTTGGTTTTAATTGTTGAGAAGCATGGCCGGTTGAAAGACCGGCTTTTGTTTTTTAAAATTTATTTCAGTGCTATAGGTTAATGGGTTGTTCCTCATCCGACACGTCCATTTTCAAACCTTCAGGTTGTTATAATTTTTATTTTTGAAGATGAATGATATGGTTAAACAATTATCCGAAAAAACCAATTTTATTTATTAACAATATACTAAATCCAACGATTACACGTTTTATAACTGCATTAAAACCAACACAAGAAACATAAATTCTGAACCCATGAAAAATGATGTACACAATCTTTTGTGTTGCATGCTTATGCTGCTGCTTTCTTTGCAGGCTAAGTCGCAGGACATCCATTTTTCTCAATTTTCCGAAGCATCATTATTACGAAACCCGGCACTGGCGGGTCTTTTTGCCGGTGATCTGCGTTTACAATCGGTTTACAGAACACAATGGCAAAGTGTAACTGTACCCTATCAAACCGTTTCTTTAAATGGCGAATATAAATTGGCTGTTGGAAAAAGCGAAGATTTTGTTACCATTGGCGGACAAATTTTATATGATAAAGCTGGCACCATTGCACTTACAGCAACGCATATTTTACCAGCAATTAATTACCATAAATCATTAAGCCAGGAAAGAAATATGTACCTGTCGCTGGGGTTTATGGGTGGCCTGGTGCAACGAAGATTAAACAGGAGCAAAGTAACTACCAACAGCCAGTTTGATGGCACTAATTACAACGAAAACCTTAGTGACGGTGAAACATTTAATAAAAGTTCCTACAGTTATTTTGATGGAACTGCGGGCATGAGTTTTAATATGCAGTTAGGCGATAACATTGATAACAACATGTATGCAGGGGTGGCGTACCACCATTTTAATAAGGCTTCCAAAATTTCGTTTTATGGAAACAGTAATTTAGAAATGATACCGAAATGGGTTTTTTCAGGCGGGGTAAGAATGAGCACTGCTGAAAATTCATACATCACCATTGAAAGCGATTACAGCAAACAGGGGCCACACACCGAAATGATTGGCGGATTGATGTATACCCATAAATTAGATGATACAGATGAACCCAGGTACCTGATCCATGGGGGAGCATTTATTCGTTGGAAAGATGCCATTATACCTGTGGCAAAATTAGAAATGAAACCACTTTCCATATCCGTAAGTTATGATGTAAATACCTCAGGGCTATCAGCTGCAAGTACCGGACGAGGCGGATTTGAATTGGGCATTTCTTATCAAAAATATATTAACAAAGATAACAGCAGCAGAGAAGCAGTGCGCTGCCCCAGATTTTAAAACTTGTCATCTATACATTCAGAAGTCGTGTCCTAACAAACAAAGACCTTTTGTTTTTATGGATTGTTTGGATAACAAGGGCCCCCTTTTATAGGGGGTTTTTTGTATGCATACCCTTCCCATTAAAATGAGCCACATTTCAGTATCTTATTGCTACTGCCCATTTTAAAATGATGCTGCAACTGAAAAAATAAACAAATAATTACGCCTATCATTTTTACTATTACTTTTATCAAAATAATTTTTATGAACAGAAGATCTTTTTTGCACAACGGATCAGTGACAGGTATTGCCTTAACTACTACCGGGCTGGCAGCATTTGGCAATACACCTAAAAAATGCAATGCTGCACCAACCGCATTACCCGATAATTTTGAACTGGATGAAATTACTATTGATGAGCTACAGCAAAAAATGCAAAGCGGCAAAACAACCGCTGTTGCTATTACAAAAATGTACCTTAACCGCATTGCATTGATTGATAAAGCAGGGCCAAAACTAAATGCGGTAATAGAAATAAATAAGCATGCTTTAACCATTGCGGCGTCATTGGATAAAGAAAGAAAAGCTGGTAAAATAAGAGGGCCGTTACATGGCATACCGGTATTGGCAAAAGACAATATCAACACAGGCGATGGAATGATGACCACCGCAGGCGCTTTTGCCATGCAGGGGAATATTGCAACAGCAGATGCTTTTATCATCGAAAAATTAAGAGCAGCAGGGGCTGTAATACTAGGCAAAACCAATTTAAGCGAATGGGCCAATTTCAGGAGCAGCAGAAGCACCAGTGGCTGGAGCAGCCGCGGTGGCCAAACCAAATGCCCTTACATTACTGACCGTAATCCTTCCGGATCAAGCGCCGGCTCGGGTACTGCAACATCCGCCAATCTTTGCACCATTGCAATCGGAACAGAAACGGATGGTTCCATCGTTTCACCAGCTGCCGTAAATGGTTTGGTAGGGATAAAACCTACTGTGGGTTTATGGAGTCGTTCGGGTATAATACCCATTTCTGCAACACAGGATACAGCCGGGCCAATGGCCCGTACCGTAAGGGATGCCGCTATTTTATTGGGTGCATTAACCGGCGTTGATAACAAGGATATTGTTACCGGGCAAAGCGAAGGAAAATATCAAGAAGATTATACAAAATTTTTAGATGCCGGAGGTTTAAAAGGTAAAAGGATCGGTATTGAAAAAATGCACTTAAAAGGAAATGAAGCGATGGTATCGCTGTTAAAACAAGCCATTGAACTGATGACAAGAAAAGGCGCAGTGATAGTGGAAGTTGACCTCCTGAAAAGTATCGCAGAACTGGGTGATGCAGAGTTTACAGTATTGCAATATGAATTTAAAGATGGCGTAAACAAATACCTTGCTGCGGCCAACGGCAAGATGAAATCACTACAGGATGTAATTACTTTTAATCTAAAAAATGAAAGCCGTGCCATGCCTTATTTTAAACAGGAAACATTGATCTCCAGCCAGGCAAAAGGTAATTTAGAGAGTAAGGAATATACAGATGCTTTAGCAAAGTCACTTAGCTCCCGTAGCATCATTACCAACCTTATGAAAGAACAGCAGTTAGATGCCATTTCGGGTGTAACAAATGGTTTGGCCTGTTGTATAGATTTGATCAATGGAGATTATGATACCGGCTTCTCACTCTCAACACCCGCCGCCATCGCTGGTTTTCCGCACATCACAGTGCCGATGGGTTTTGTACATTCGCTTCCGGTTGGCATTTCTTTTTTTGGAGAAGCCTATAGTGAAGCTTCTTTATTGGGCATTGCTTATGCTTATGAACAGGCTTCTAAAAAAAGAAGGAAGCCGGGGTTTAAAGCAAATCTCTTGGGATGATTTTAATTACATAGCAGTTTGTAAAAGAGGCCAAGAGGCGTTTCAAACGGTATGTTATTTGACCGACCTAAACGATTTTGTTAACTCCAAGCTTTTGTGATAAAACGCAACCAGTTACCATGCATGATATTTTCTACATCTTCATTTGAGTAACCTCTTTTCAAAAGCATAGCGGGGATATTTTGCAGGTCGGCGATAGTGTCAAGATCATAAGGGGATTGCTCTTTACCATAACCACCATCAAGATCTGTACCCAATCCTACGTGCAATGTATTGCCTGCAAGCTGGCAGATATGATCCATGTGATCAATTATTTTTTCGATGGTACAGTCCATTTGTTCCGGCAATGATTTTCCCCGGATCCAGCCTGGCACTATCATCCAGGCATCAAATGCGCCGCCAATTACTGCACCACGTTCAAGCAGCACTTTAATCATATCATCGCTGAATTGCCGGTTATGATTTACCAATGCACGACAGTTATTATGGCTTGCCCAAACAGGCCCTTTAAATATTTCCATCGCATCCCAAAATGCATCATCGCATAAATGAGTAGCATCCAGGATCATCCTGAGGCTATCCATTTCCTTCAACAGTTCTTTTCCCTGTTCATCTAAATGCCCGGTGGCGTCTGTACCATTCGCATAGCGGCCGGGGCCATAATGTGCAGGGCCAAGGGCACGCAAACCATATGCATGAGCAATGTGTAAGTTATCCAGTGTTACCATCGAATCTGCTCCTTCCAGACTCAGTATATAACCAACTGGTTTTTTATCATTAGGCTCATCGTTCATCCACAGGGAAAAATGTTTTTCTAAAGCATCTTTATCTTTTATCATCACCATTTCACCACAGGCTTCCATTGCTTTGTACCAAGCCAGTTGACCCTGTGTTTGCGCCCAGGCCTGTTCTGCGGAATGCCAGCCCGGCAAAGGGTTTCCCGGTGCTACATATCTTCCTATTTGTGTAGCCACTACTAAACCGATATTCCCTTTTCGCAGTTCGGGTAATGCCACAGTCCCTCTTCCCCTGTCGGGTTTATCGGTAGACTTATTTTCCCTTTCCCTGATTTCAACAACAGGTTTACGCAAGTCACGGTTCCATTCCATTGCGTTCATGCTAAGGTCTAAATGAGCATCGATTGTAAACATGTTTTACTTTTTTATTTGCCAAAATTCAACATCGCTTAAAGGTCAAAACAATTATCAATTCATCCTCTACCCGAACCAAAAATGTAACTGTTCATTTACTAAAAGCTACAAAATATTTTATCCATTTTAAATCCATAAAAATCCACGCTATACATTTATCCTTCTGTCTCTTGCAACTACTTTCCACTCTCCCACTGCCGCATTTTTTTCAATTACTACTGCCCTTTCATACAAGGCAACCGTAGGACAAATATGTACCGGCACGCCATACAACACATCCCCTGTTTTAAACAAGGAGGAATCAGGAACTTTTGCAACCAGGTGCTCTTCGCTTTGTGAAATAGGAGTTACTTCCGGTGCATTTAAAAAATGTACACGGGGGAAGGGATTTTCTGCAGCAACAGATTTATGACCCAGATCTGTCGTAATAGTGTGCTCATCAATAATAGAGATTACCCTTGTTATTACCAATGCCGCATATTCAAAAGGTTCATCGGGCATGGCGTGTTTGTAGCCCCAATCCCAAAATACAAATGTACCCGGACTACATTCCACATCACTCCTTTCTGCATACACCGGAAATGTTGGTGAGCCGCCTGCAACAATTTTCAATGGTTGTTTTGTTATAGCTTCAATGGTGGCAGCTACTATTAATACTTTGCTGAAAGCTGCATCCACATTGTGTTTACGCTGCGCTACATCCGTATCTTTTATATGTCCGTCGTAAGCATGCAGACCTATAACTTTTATGGCAGGCAACAATTCAACCGCTTCAAATAACTGGGGTGCATGAGCTGGAGAAATACCCGTTCTGTTCATACCGGTGTTCACATCAATAAATACATTGAGTAATATCTTTTTTGCTGCAAACACAGTTGACAGATATTCAGCGGCATGAATATTATCTATTACACAAGAGAAATGTGTGGACGGGTATTTTTCAACAAGGGTTGCCAAACGATCTGCCTTTGGACCGACTGGCTGGTAAGATAATAATACATCCGGTGCCTTAAGTATTGCCAGCATTTCTGCCTCTGCAATGGTGGCGCATTTAAATTTCGTGATGCCTGCCTCCATCATCATACTGCATACTTCGGATATTTTATTTGTCTTTACGTGTGGACGAAGCAGTGTAACATCATCGTTCACCATACCTTTTAGTAAAAGAATATTTTGCTGAATACGTTCTTTGTAAATAACCAAAGCCGGAGAGTCGATGGTATTGATATTTTTTATTGTAAACCAGTTCATATTGTTGTTGTTTATTGATAAAGCTACTGGTATGAAAGTCTGTATTGTTTAGTAAATACGCTTCGTATCGTTGTTGCCCATTGCTTTATTTGTACAAGGGAGTGACACAACGATGCCAAATTGAAAAACAAAAGTTGGTACCCAAATTTTTAATAAAAGCATTGAGGTAAAAGTTGGCAAATAAATGAAAATGAATTACTCCAGTTCAAACAATGCTTCAATCTCTACAGGAATATTATCCGGCAGCGAACCCATACCCACAGCACTTCTTACGCCAACGCCATTATCTTCTCCCCACACTTTTGCAAACAATTCGCTGCAGCCATTGATAACATAGGGATGGCGTTTAAAATCGCTGACACAGTTAACCATACCCAATACTTTTATCACCCTTTTTATTTTGTTGAAGGAACCAAGGTTTTGTTGTAGTGTAGCAAGAATGGCCAGCCCTACCTGCTGTGCAGCAAGCTTGCCCTGGTCTATATCCATCCCATCGCCAATGCGTCCAATGATTAAAGTTTTATCATTTAGCAATGGACCGTGGCCTGAAACATAACAATGATTGCCATCAATTAAAAATGGTTTGTACACGCCAAGCGGAGTTGGTGCCGGTGGCAATTCAAGTTTGAGCGCTGCGAAATTTTCATCTGGTGTCATTCTTTTTTATTTAAAATTTTTTAAGATTTTTTGAACCAACTATGTAATGCAATAAAATTAAGCAATAAAATAATTGAGTATAAAAATTGCAATGATACCCACTATAGAAACAATGCTTTCCATAACACTCCATGTGCGGATGGTATCTTTAAATGACAAGTTGAAATATTCTTTAAACAGCCAGAAGCCACCATCATTTACATGGGAAAACATGAGGCTGCCTGCACCGGTTGCCAATACCATCAGGCTGGGGTTTACACCTGTTGTCGCAATCAATGGTGCTACAATACCTGCGGCAGTTAAACCTGCTACAGTAGCGGATCCCAGGCACACCCTTATAATGGCAGCTATACTCCAGGCAGCAAGCAATGGATGAACATTCATACCTTGTAACCCACCTGCTATCTGGTTGCTGATACCAGTGTCTGTTAAGATTTGTTTGAGCCCACCGGCACCGCCAATGATGAATACAATCATTGCTATATCCTTCACTGCTTCTGTAAGCGGCCACATTACTTCTTTCATTTTTTTACCTCTTTGTAAACCCAGGCTATAAATGGCATACAACAGGGTAATGGTCATGGCAATAACCGGATCGCCTAAGGCAATGATTATTTTTGTAAAACTGTTTTCTGTGTGCACTGCTATTTTAACAATGGTACTTATCGCAATTAAAATAACCGGTAGAAAAGCGGTGAACATACTGGTGAACATACCGGGTAATTCCTCATCAGGAATATCTTTTCCGGCGAAAGTTTCCAATGGTTTACAGTTGATTTTTTTTAGTGTCAGGGCAAATAAAGGACCGGCAATTATAATGGCAGGAATAGCTACTATAAAGCCATACAGCAGCGTAAGTCCAAGGTCAGCATTGTATTGTTTAACCAATGCTGTTGGTGATGGATGGGGCGGCAAATAGCCATGTGTTACGGATAATGCGGCCAGCATAGGAATGCCGATATACACTGCAGAAATATTATATCTTTTTGCTAAAGTGATGATGAGCGGAACCATTAAAACAAAACCAACATTGTAAAATAGCGGTATGCCCACTACGAATGCCGTTAATACCAATGCCCACATGATGTATTTTTTTCCGAAAGCCTTCATAAGGCCGGAGGCTATTTTTTGTGCAGCGCCACTATCCGCCACCAACTTGCCCAGCATTGCGCCGAGGCCAAGTATGATGATGATGGAGCCCAGCAAATCGCCAATGCCTTTTTGCAATGAACCACTGATGGCTGTTATATCCATACCATTGAACAAGCCAATTAAAATAGCGACAATAATAAAAGCAAGAAAAGCATTGAGCCGTGCCCAGGTAATTAGTATAACAAGCAATGCAATGCCAAGCAAAAGAATAAGTAGCGACATAATATTTAAGCTGAAAAATAAAGATAAACAAAAAAGTCATCTGCATTTACAGATACCTTTTAAGCAGGCCGGTCAATGGTTTATATTTGGGAAAATTAGAAATCACTATGATCATCGACTCAATTAACAATGCACAAAAATATTTTGCGGTGCATCCTCTTTTTGAAAAAGCATTTAACTTCATTAACAGTATGGACCTTGCGAGTGTAGCACCGGGTATCTATCAAATTGACGGAGACAATATCAGGGCTATTTTCTCCAGTAATAAAGGGATGAGGGCTGTGGAATCCATACAGGAATTTGAATGCCACCATCAACACATCGATATCCAGTTTTGTATTAAAGGAAAAGAGAGGTTTGGGTGGAAACCAAGAACCAGTTGTACTGCACCAAAAGGTGAATATGATCCGGAAAAAGATTTTATGCTTTATGCTGATGAACCAACTACTTATTTTGAATTAATGGATGGACAATTTGTTATTCTTTTTCCTGAAGATGTGCATGCGCCGATGATTGCGGTGGATAATGATACTATACAGAAGTTGGTGATTAAGGTGAAGGTATAAATTACCTAATGATATTTTATGCAGTAGCCATCATCACCATCCAAAATATTCCTTCGCATTATTATAGCAAATATCCTGAATCAGTTTTCCTGTCCAGGCGATATCATCGGGCAGTTCGCCATTCTCTATTTCTTCACCAAAAATATTGCAAAGAATACGCCTGAAATATTCATGACGGGGATAGCTCATAAAACTGCGGCTGTCTGTAAGCATGCCAACAAACTTACTCAGTAAGCCCATATTGCTGAGTGCATTGATCTGTTTGGTGATACCATCTTTCTGATCTAAAAACCACCAGGAAGAACCAAATTGCATTTTTCCGGCAACGCTGCCATCATTAAAATTTCCGGCCATGGTAGCTACCAGTTCATTATCGGCCGGGTTAAGGTTATAGAGAATTGTTTTTGCCAGTTGATCGGCACTATCAAGCCGGTCTAAAAATTTTGACAACTGTTTACCCTGAGAAAAATCGCCGATGGAATCCCAGCCTGTATCGGCGCCAAGCGTTTTCAGCATTCTTGAATTATTGTTCCTCAAAGCACCGAGGTGGTATTGTTGTACCCAGTTTTTTTCATGGTCCCACAAAGCAAATTTTACAAGCATCGCCGATTTAAATTTCATATTCTCCGGCTGTGAGATCGTTTCACCTGCAGTTAACTTGCGGAATATATTTTTTATTTCTGCTTCATTGTAATCCACCGCATAGATCTGTTCCAACCCATGGTCGCTGATGCAACAACCCATCTCCGCAAAAAAATCATGGCGGCTTTTAAGGGCCTGCAGGTAATCATCAAAAGAGGCAATTAAAATATTGGATACTTCCTGCAATTTATTTACGTAGGCGTTAAAGCTCACTACATCATCCACATTCATCGCTTTGTCAGGGCGAAAAGCGGGTAACACTTTTATCTCAAATCCGTCTTCTTTTATTTTCCGGTGATGCTCCAGGCTATCATTTGGATCGTCTGTTGTGCAGAGAACTTTCACGTTCATTTTTCGCAACAGATTCCTTACTGAATATGCAGGCGTTTTTATTTTGGCAGAACAAGCATCATAAATTTCCCGGGCAGTTTCGGGAGAAAGAATCGTATCAATATTGAAATAGCGCTGCAACTCAAGGTGTGTCCAGTGATATAAGGGATTGCGTAAAGTATATGGAACTGTAGCAGCCAAATGCTCAAACTTTTCATAATCGGTTGCATCGCCGGTAATGTATTTTTCCTTTATGCCGTTGGTACGCATGGCTCGCCATTTATAGTGGTCGCCATATAACCAAAGCTGCGTAAGGTTTTCAAAATTTATATCATTGGCAATTTGTTCTGATGATAGGTGATTGTGGTAATCTATTATGGGCATTCCTTTTGCAAAACCATGATACAACTCAATGGCAGTTTTACTATGCAACAAGAAATTCTCGTCTATAAATTTTTTCATTTGAGCTTATTTATTAGAATGGATTAAAATTGAGGTTGTTTATTTTTTTCAGTTCCCGGTGACCTCGTCCTCCTTCTCCTTCTCCACCTCATCCGTCCGCCGAAGCGGACACCTTCTCCTAAGTAAGAAGGGAAAAGGATGTTAATCTAATTGAAGGAGCGGTACTAATACCTTGATAAACATTTGTTCTTCCATTTCTTCATTTTAGCTTTAATGAACAAGCCTTGCGAAACACCACAAAAAACTTTATCCTATTCTGTTACGGGCAGATCAGATTAAAAATAACCTTGCTCGTATGCGTTTTTTCGAAAGGAAAAGCAAAAGCCTTTTCTTAATCAGGTTCAATCACTGCCATCATCCCCTGCTGCAATATTTCATTTAATTTATTGGTAACCTTGTCGGCAAAGCCGGGGATCAATGTTAAATCAGTATCCCATAAAGCCGTATCTCCAAGCACCGTTTTCACTAAAATTTCAGGACTCAAATTTTGCCAATGATCAAAGAAATATCCTGCCATTTCATCTTTGATGGGATAGGGTTGTCCATTGAGTTCTCCCAAATAAACAGCTCCCTCTTTTTTTACTGCTTTCATAAATAACAACCAGGCGGCAAACCCTATAGCAAGATTTTCAGGAACAGCATTATATAATTCATGATAACGTTGCAAAACCTGCACCACCCTCATTTTTAATTTGGAAGTATAATTCAATGTAATGCTGATCCACTGATGTTCTATGCTTGGATTACTAAACCGGTCTAATACATTTAGCATAAACTCCCTAGCCACAGCTTCAGGAATTGGATAAGGAATTGCCACAGCAATTTCTTTTATCATCAATTGCTTTATAAAATTATAAAGTACCGGATTATCCATTGCCTGTTTAACTGTGTTAAAGCCTGCTAAAAATGCCACACCACAGCTTAGTGTATGCGTTCCGTTTAGTAACCGCAATTTTAATTCTTTGAACAGGGTAATATCATTCGGTATTACAACCCCTTTATCAGCAATTGCAAAACTGAGTACTGACCGTATATACTCATCGCCTTCTATTGCCCAGAGGCTGTACACTTCACTCATGGTGATCAGCTCATCCTGGTAGCCCAATGCTTCTTCTAATGCAACTTT
>JANYFT010000011.1 GCA_025359625.1 Ferruginibacter sp. | reverse complement strand
CGGTGGCATGAAGGGCCGCAGGGAAGAAATTACCCGGCAGGAAGTTCACACTATCTTATGTACTGCTTTTAAAATAAATAAAATTCATTCAGAGTATGGCATGACGGAATTACTTAGCCAGGCTTATTCAAAAGGAGATGGTATTTTTAAGTGCCCGCCGTGGATGAAGATATTAGTAAGAGAAGAAGACGATCCATTATCGGTGCAGGTGGTTGATAAAAACAAACTTATCAGTGGTGCCGTAAATGTGATTGACCTTGCCAATATATATAGTTGTAGTTTTATTGCAACGGATGATGCAGGCAAACTATATCCTGATGAAAGTTTTGAAATACTGGGGCGGCTGGATAACTCGGATGTGAGGGGTTGTAGTTTGCTAGCTTTTTGAGCTGAAGGCTGAAGGCCAGAAATTCTCATTTTGTCGTCTTGAATTTTTACATTCCTATCAAATGCTTTTTTGCTTTATGCCTTTTGCCTTTTGCCTTTTGCCTTATGCCTTATGCCTTTTGCTTTCAGCCTTCAGCTTTCTCCTTTCTGTCTTATCTTTATAAATTATCATTCTAAATAAAATATATGGATTCTACAGAAAAACCTTCTCAGACTATTATCGTGATTTTTGGTGCCGGCGGCGACTTGGCCTGGCGCAAATTATTACCTGCCATTTATAACCTTTATTTAGACAAATGGCTGCCTGAAAATTTTTTAGTGCTGGGGTTAGATATCAAGAATATGAGCAGTAGTAAATTTCAGGAACATGTACATGAGGGTATTGACAAATTTAGCCGCAGTGGAAAAACTAAGAAAAAAGATTGGGCAGCATTTGAACAATGTTTGCTGTATAAAAAGGCAGATTTTAAAGCTGTCTCTACTTATACTTATATTTCTAACCTTATTAACCAGACAGAAAAAAAATGGGAAGCTGTTAGTAACCGTATTTTTTACATGGCTGTTTCACCGGCTTTTATAGAAACCATTGTTACCAATATTGGTGCAGTCGGTTTAGCTAAAGACAAAGCCTTAAGCCGTATTGTAGCAGAAAAACCTTTTGGCCAGGATCTTGAAAGTGCCCGGCATTTAAATAAAATTCTCTGCCACACTTTTGATGAATCGCAGGTGTACCGTATTGATCATTTTTTGGGTAAAGAAACCGTGCAAAATATCCTCGCATTTCGTTTTGCCAATGCCTTATTTGAGCCCATCTGGAACCGCAATTATATCGATCATATTCAGATAACCGTAGCAGAACAATTAGGTGTTGAAAACCGGGGCGGTTATTTTGACCATGCCGGTGCATTAAGGGATATGATACAAAACCATTTGTTACAATTGCTGTGTCTAATTGCGATGGAACCACCGGTTAGTTTTGATGCCGATGAAATACGCAACCGTAAAACGGATGTGTTGCATGCCATCAGGGATATTGAGCAGCACGAAGTTTTTAAATACGCCATCCGGGGGCAATACAACAATGGCTGGATAGAAGGCAAAAAAGTAAAAGCTTATCGGGATGAACCCGGTGTTGACCCAGGCTCCAAAACAGAAACCTTTGCTGCCATGAAATTATTTATTGACAACTGGCGCTGGCAGGGCGTTCCGTTTTATGTACGCAGTGGAAAAAGAATGAATGAATCCCGTAGTTTTATTACCATCCGTTTTAAACCCGTACCCCACCAATCATTTCCGGCAGAAGCCACCGGCAACTGGCAGCCCAACAGCATCACCATGAACATACAGCCAAGGATGACGATCACATTAAGCTTTCAGGCAAAAAGGCCGGGCTTGCAAATGTTATTGAACCCTGTGGATATGTTATTTGATTATGATGAAAGTTACAAAACAGGCACCCCCGAAGCATACGAAACATTGCTGCTGGATGTGATGCAGGGAGACACCACTTTGTTTATGCGTGCCGACCAGGTAGAAGCTGCCTGGGATGTAATTATGCCCGTACTGAAAGCATGGGAAGCCGATACGCCGGTACATTTTCCCAACTATGCATCAGGCACACCGGGACCGGAAGGATCGGATTTGTTTTGATGGAGGATGGCTGATTTTTTGATGTCTGATTTTTGTAGAATTCTCGATGATGTCCTGTTTTTTGGAGTCTGAATAATTAAATATTATTGAGATTGAAAAAACGGATTGTGATTTAATGCATTTCTAAAAATTTACTTTATTAATTCCTTCAAAAATGTCTCCTATTGAACTTAAAGAAGAACTTTATAAATTTATTGCGCCAACATATCCTGATATACAAATAGAAATTATTGATACTCCTGACAATATTCGATCTTTATATTTTACTGATGAGCAATTTAAATTACTATATCCAAAACAGCGTTATCATCTCTTAATACATCTAATTCCAAATGATTTTTTTGAACAGCATTTAGCACATACAACCTGGTTTGAATTAGCACCAAATGAAAACCCTGATGAACTTGACTATCATGATCAGGAAACAATTGCTGAAATAAAAGCATCAATACTTGCTATTCTCAGGAATAAAGTTTCTTTTCTATCGCTTCTTGACAAAAAATTTAACGATGGAACCTCTAAGTGTTTTGGTGATTTCAGATTAGCAAAACAAATATTGACTAACCTCAAATTTTCAATAGAAGACCAATTTGATATATTTCATGTACTAATGGATGAAGGTGGTTATTGTGACTGCGAAATCTTATTAAATGTTTTTAAAGAAAGTGAATACGCAAAAAAATATTGGAGCAAGTAATTTAAATAAGACTAGCTAATTCTTTATTTAAAATATCCCCCCAATCCAAAACAAAAAACTAAAACAAAAACCTAACAACTCTCCAGTGCCTGTAAAATATCCTGCAAAATATCATCTACATGTTCTAAGCCAATTGATATGCGGATAAGCCCTGGTGTTATGTTTACGGCCTGCCGCTCGGCTTCGGATAATTTTGCATGCGTGGTACTTGCCGGGTGAGATGCAATACTTCTTGTGTCGCCGAGGTTAGCCGTGAGGCTTAGCATTTTTAAATTATTCAAAAAATTACGGCCACTTTCAAGGCCTCCTTTTAAATTAAAAGATATTAACCCGCCGCCATTTTTCATTTGTTTAATTGCTATGGCATGTTGCGGATGGCTGTGTAAAAATGGATATTTTAACCAATTGATTTTTTCATGGCCTTCCAATGCTTTGGCAATATGCAAGGCATTGCCTGCATGGCGTTCCATGCGCACATCAAGGGTTTCAAGGCTCTTGCTTAGTACCCATGCATTGAAAGGAGATAATGCAGGGCCCGTGCTTCTGCAAAATAAATAGAGTTCATGTATCAGTTCCTTTTTTCCTACTACCACACCGCCTAAAACACGGCCCTGCCCGTCGAGCCATTTGGTGGCGGAGTGTATTACCAGGTCGGCACCGTATTCAATCGGTGTTTGGCAAACCGGGCTGGCAAAACAATTATCTACATTTAAAAGCAGGTGGTGTTTTTTTGCCAGTTGCCCAACAAATGCCAGGTCAATAATATCCAGCCCGGGATTGGTGGGTGTTTCCAGGTAAATCATTTTGGTGTTGGGCCTGATGGCTGCTTCCCATTCTTCGGGTTTATCTGCTGCAACATAGCTTACTTCAATACCAAATTTGGGCAGGTATTTATTAAGCACGGTAACCGTGCTGCCAAACACAGAACTACAGGATAATAAATGATCTCCAGTTTTTAAAAAAGTCATAAACGAAGCAAACACTGCACTCATGCCAGATGCAGTGGCGTAGCCGGCTTCCGCACCTTCCAGTGCTGCCATTTTATCGGTAAACTCTGTAACATTAGGGTTGCTGAACCTGCTGTAAATATTGGCATCCGTTTCATCGGCAAAAGCAGCCCGCATATCTTCTGCCGTATCATAACAAAAACTACTGGTTAAAAACATGGGGGTTGAATGTTCCATTTCAATAGTACGTTCTGTTTGTATCCTTATGGCTTTTGTTATCGGGTTCATGGTATTTTGCTTATGATTTTTTGTTTATAGTTTTTGTTCAGTATTATAACCGAATATTTTTTTCGTTTTATGAGCTGTATGCCTTTGGCTGTATGCTTTATGCCTTTAGCGTTATAAGCTTTTGGCTGTATGCTTTTTTCAGGGGTAAGTTGGTGGAAGATTTATTTTGAGCTGGCAAAAATTATGGTTCAATGGATCAATGAATGTGACTGATTTATTGGTGTACAAATTTTGTCTGTAACATCATAAAAGCCCAATTGAAATATGTTGTACAAGAGTGCGACGCCAATGAAGCTAAGTAGTAGCACACTGTCTGGCCAAAAAAATTATTTATTTATTGATAGTGTTAATTTAAGCAACTAATCCTTTTATATTTTCCTTTCACCCCATCAATGCTTCAATATTTTTTCTGAACAGGTTTTCTGTTTCAGTAGAATGAATGGTAGCTGGCAATTGCTCACTTCGCAACAATCTTTAAAACAGGGCGGCTTGTCTTACTTATTCAGCTTTAACTCCCAGGTTAAATTGGTGCCACCCAAACGAAGGGTTTCTGCCACAGAACAATATTTGTTCATTGATAATTCGCAGGCACGAAAGGCTTTTTCTTCATCAATATTGCCTTTTAAATCAAACACAATTTTTACATTTTTCCATGGCGTTGCTTCCTTACCTTGCTGTCTTTCGCCTTCAATTTTCATCGAAAAATGATCCACCACCTGGCGTTGTTTTTTTAGTATCATCACAATGTCAATACCACTACAGCCGCCAAGGCCCATCAGCAAAACCTGCATGGGGCGCACGCCAAAATTTACGCCGCCGGTTTCAGGACTGGTATCCATTTTTATGGTATGGCCGTTGGCATCGGTTGCCTCAAAGCCACAATCGCCTTCAACACGATTTACATTTATTTCTATCATTTCAAAATATTTTTACAAATATAATTCCTGCAAGCCTTTACTTTGCATTTCAACATACGAATACTTATTTATTTTAATGGACTTTTTTCATTACCCACATCCAATAGCACTCGAAAGCGGAGGCACACTGCCTGAACTTACCATTGCCTATACAACTTACGGTATATTAAACGCTGAAAAAAGCAATGTAGTATGGGTATGCCATGCATTAACTGCCAACTCAGATGCGGCAGACTGGTGGAACGGTATTGTGGGCTCCAAACATGTAATTGATCCCGAAAAATATTTTATAGTTTGTGCCAATATAGTTGGCAGTTGCTATGGCAGCACCGGCCCGCTGAGCATCAACCCTGCTACAGGCGAACCTTATTACCACAGTTTTCCACTTATAACTATCCGGGATATGGTGCAGGCCCATATTTTATTGCGCCTGCAACTGGGCATTGAAAAAATATTTTTGTTAATGGGTGGCAGCATGGGTGGCTACCAGGCCATGGAATGGTGTGTGATGGAAAAAGATGTGATCAGCAATTTATTTTTACTCGCCACTTCGCCTACAGAAAGTGCCTGGGGCATTGCCACACATACTGCACAAAGGTTAGCTATAGAAGCAGATGGCACATGGCAAAACCCTTCACCACATGCAGGTGCCAAAGGGCTTAAAGCGGCCCGTGCCATTGGCATGCTGACTTACCGCAATTATGGCATAATGGTGCAGCAACAGACTGATAGTGATACCGAAAAATTAGACCATTACAAAGCTTCGGCCTACATACAATACCAAGGCGATAAACTGGTGCTGCGCTTTAATGCTTACAGTTACTGGCTGCTTACCAAAAGTATGGACAGTCATCATTTGGCCCGGGGCCGTGGCGGGCAGTTAGTACCCGTTTTACAAAGCATGCAGCAACGCACGCTTATTGTTGGCATCAGCAGCGATATTCTATGTCCGCTGGTAGAGCAACAATTTTTAGTTAGTCATATTCCCCAGGCTAAACTCATTGCCATTGATAGCAATTATGGCCATGATGGTTTTATGGTAGAAAGTTCCCTTATTTCGCAACACCTTGCTGCCTGGTTGGGGTAATTTTTTTAGCCGGGCTAAGGCAGCAGCCACGTGCATCTTCATTGGCGTCGCACCCGTGTACATTTACTGCTTTGTGGTACGCTTTTAAATTTTTGTTTTATTCTTCTCTGGCAGTGCAATAAAGAAACAGCAATTTTTAATACATCAACTCAAAACTATCTAACAGAATTTAATTGCTCAACACCTGACAAAAACATTTTCTCTTTTGCTTACGATAACAATTATTTAATGATCATTTCGTTAATCTTAAATACTTGTTGCAATTTCATTGTATTTATAAATTAAGGTTTTCATTTGTCAACACTTTGATAAGAGGGCAAATCCCTGCCATAGTATAAAACACAATAATTATTTTGGCAAAAGCAGTTCAAAAGTGTTGCATGATTTTTAATTAATAAATTGATTATGGTAAATTTAATGAATGCAGAACAAGGATTGTTTGCCTTTTTTGAAATGACACCTGACCTGGTATGTATAGCCGGCAAGGACGGTTTTTTTAAAAAAGTAAACCCTGCTGTTATTGACAAATTAGGGTATACCGAGCAGGAATTATATGCAACACCCATCGCAACTTTTATTTACCAGGAAGATAAGGATATCACCAGCCATCATAGAGCAGCCTTACTAAATGGCAAAGTGCTTCATAATTTTGTGAACCGGTATGTGACAAAAACCGAAAAAATTTTATGGTTTGAATGGACCTCTCTTTATTTTGCAGACAAAGAAATTGTGTTTGCCATTGCAAAAGATGTTACTGTAAGAAAGCACGCCGAAAAAGAAACAGAAGAAAAATATAAAAAATTTAAAAGCTTAGCTACTTATTTTAAAAGTAATATTGAAAAAGACAGGAAATATTTAACCTATGAATTGCACGAAGAACTGGCCCAGTTAGCCTTTGCAATAAAAATGGATATAGAACAGATTGCGGCAAACGCCGCTGATTTAACTGAATCATCCAAAAATAATATTGAACATGCTTTGAGTGTATCTAGTTTACTCATTAAGACATTGCAAAGAATTTCACTTTCTATCAGCCCCAATATACTGGACGACTTTGGATTGAATGCCACACTGGAATGGTTGTGCAAAGAATTTTCTATTTTAAATAATATGCCTTGTAGTTTTGAACATGCCTATGATGAGGATAAATTAACACAAGAGGTAAAAATAGATTTTTTCAGGATTTGCCAGGAATCGCTTACAAATGTGATAGCGCATGCAAAGGCAAGTAAAGTAAAAATACGGATTGAAGAAGTTGGTGAAAAGATACGGCTCACCATTATTGATGATGGCCGGGGTTTTGATGTGAACCAGCAAAAGAATACCCCTGGTTTAACAAGTATTCGGGAGCGTACTAATTCAATCAATGGTCAATTAACTATTGAAAGTGAAGCAGGTTCCGGTACAAGGATTTGTGTTACCATTGCAGAAAATTCCGCATTATGATTTATCCTCCTTATTTACGAACAGGCTATTTATGTCAAATTTCATATCAGGGACTATTTAATATTTTTAAAGCGGATCAAACTGAATGAACAGTCAAAATAAATTATTTCATCTTAATCAAAAATATCAGAAGATAAATACCTGTCGCCCCTGTCGCAAATGATAGCCACAATTACACCCGAACTTAATTCTTTTGATAATTCAATTGCGGCATGTACTGCGCCACCGCTGCTTAATCCGCTAAAGACAGCTTCTTCCCTTGCTAACCGTTTCGTCATGATACGGGCATCTTTTTCATCTATTTCAATAGTGCGGTCAACCCTTTTCCGGTCAAATATTTTTGGCATATACGCTTCTGGCCATTTACGAATACCCGGAATTTGCGAACCATCTGTTGGCTGGCAGCCTACAATTTGTACCGCATCATTTTGTTCTTTTAAAAATTTTGACACCCCCATAATAGTTCCGGTGGTGCCCATGGCAGAAACAAAATGTGTAATGCTGCCTTCTGTATCTTTCCAGATTTCGGGACCGGTGGTTTTATAATGCATCCCGGAATTATCGGGGTTTGCAAACTGGTTCAACATAAAATATCCTCCTTTGGCAACCTGTGCATTGGCATAATCAATGCTGCCTTCAATAGATCTTTCTTTTGGTGTAAGGATTACTTTGGCGCCAAATGCCTGCATCATAAGCACTCTTTCCCTGGTGGAATTTTCCGGCATTATCAATTCAATAGGCACTTTAAATAAACTGGCTATCATTGCCAACGCTATGCCTGTATTGCCGCTGGTGGCTTCTATTAATGTTATGCCTTCTTTAATTTCTCCCCTGTCCAGCGCACCTTTTATCATGCCATAAGCAGCACGGTCTTTTACACTGCCGCCGGGATTATTGCCTTCCAGCTTTGCATAGATAGTTACATTTTTATTGGTACTAACCTGTTCAAGTTTTACCATGGGCGTGTTGCCTACCAAATCTAAAATTCCTGCCATAAAGAGTTATATTTTTTAGGATTCTAAGTTACAACGCTATCTTTATTGATTGGTTAATTGCAATAAATCAGTTTGTCGAAAAGAGGAATTATTTTAACGCTCCACTATGAATGGTGCCGCAAATCAATACTTTGATAATAGGATAAACGCAATGCATTTACATTTTTGAACTGGTTGCCGGCAGCCAGTTGTTGAAAAACATTGAGGTATCCGAACTGTAGATTTGAAACAGCAGTGAGTTGTATTTTAAGGCCGGCATAAAACCGGTTCTGGTCGAAATAATTATAAACAATCTGTTTACCCGCATTTATATTTATTTCGTCATTAATAATAAAAGTAGTTGCGCCGGGAGCATTGGCCTTTTTATCAAGTGGCAGTTCATACCGCCAATTGTAACGTATCCTGTAATTAAAATTGTATCCATCTGCAAGCGCATCATCGTTTAAAATTTTATGCCTGAACCTTTCTTCCAGCCTTATCCAGTGCACCATTCTTTTTCTGCCATACTTTGCATCCCATTGAAATTGTTGCCAGGGCCTGTGTTCAGTTTGCGATATATTTTTATGATTGTCGCCGGGGAAATAATTAGCCCAGGCATATCCTGCCGTCAATCTTATATTGTCAGCAATGTAGTAGGTTACGCCAACCCTTACAATGCTAAGTGAAATGTTATTTACAAAATCTTCCCTGGTACGCAATTGGAAATCAGTCCATATCCCCCATTTTTCACTCAGCCTTGTCTGATTAAAATAAGCTAACCATATCTGGTTAAGATGTTGTGTATTTTTAGTGGTTTGCGCTTTGGCATTAAAAGCAGTTAGCAAAATAACAGCACAACAAACAATTATAATTTTCATCCAATAGTTTTACTCAAAAGAGAGCGGCAAATATACGCCAGTTCTTGTAGGCAAAATTTCAAAGTAAAACCGATAGGAGCTAACATTCATAAAAACACAACTATTTGCATGTCGCTACACCTGCATTAAAAACTTATAGGATTAGGAATTTACTTCGCAGATGAAAGTTGGCTGGGGCCTCAAATAAAAAGTGCTATAAATTTTCAACATAAGCCGTTAAGAAATCAAGGCTGTTTGAGCCGGCATAAGCTATAAATTATTAAACTCTGGTGGCGAGTTCCTTGATTTTAGGCTTCTGTTGAAAATTTTAGCCTTTTTATTTGCAGCCTTGATTTTTTTTGTTTCTTTTTTTTATCAAGAAAAAAAAGAAAATAGGGTCTAATATGAAAGTGTAAAGTTTTTGCCAACTAAATGCCTGATTCTAAAAACTTATATGGTTTGCTCACTGCTGGCCATGCCGCAAATCTATATTTTGAAAATAGAATAATCTCACACCATTGATATTTTTATATTGGTTTCCTGCCGCCAGTTGTTGAAATACATTCAGGTAGCCAAACTGTAGATTGGTGCTTTTACCGGTTTGAAGTTTTAAGCCGGTAAAAAAACGATTTTGGTCAAAATAATTATTAACTATTTGTTTACCAAAATTAATATGTACTTCATCGTTTACAATAAATGATAGTGCACCAGGCACAATACCCTTTTTACTTAGCGGCACTTCGTACCATAAATTATAGCGTAACTTAAAATTAAAACTGTACCCATCAGCAAGTGCATCATTATTTAAAATCTTATGCCGATACCTTTCTTCCAGCCTTATCCATTGCATCATTCTTTGTTTGCCATATTTTGTATGCCACTGAATTTGCTGCCAGGGGCGATGTTCCGGCTGCGAAATATTTTTATGATTATCGCCGGGGAAAAAATTAACCCATGCATACCCTGCTGTAAGCTTCGTGTCCGTTGTAACATAGTAAGAAAGCCCTATCCTTACAATACTTACAGAAAAGTTGTTTACAAAATCATCTTTGGTGCGTAAATTTAAATCTGTCCACAATCCTATTTTATCGCTAAAACGTGTTTGGTTAAAATATCCCAGCCATATTTGCTGAAGGTATTCCGTATGTTTTTGCGTTTGTGCGCCGGCAACAAAAGCTTTACCCTGCAACAGGATGCAAAGAAGAAAAATTTTTCTCATGAGCAGATGATTCATTTATGAAAGGAGTTCATATCTAAAATATAAAACCCCTTTTTAAATTTGTTAAGCAATATTTTATTTGTTCAGTAAACCATCCAGCGTGATGGCTACATAATATAATGCGCCGATTGTTGGGCCACCTGCATATTCAAGATGTGTGTTATTTAAAACATTGGTGCCACCGATTTTGATGGTTGCTTTCACCTTAGGAATCCTGTAAGTAACCTGTGCATCTAAATTATTGATGGCAGCAATATTTCCCGTTACCAGCGGGCTTTCCCATAAGAAACTGTTCTGCCATTTCCATACAATATTAAAACCAACATTCCTGCTAATAGCTCTGTTGCCAAAAGATAAATTAGACGTCCAGTCGGGTGTGTTGAAGCCCGTGATAAATAAATCCGGGCTTTTAATGCCTTTAATCTTATTGTAGTTTACGTTACCAGAAATAGTAAAGGTTTTGTAAAAATTATAGGTAAGCCCCAATGAAGAACCGTAAGTGGTGTACTTATTTTTTGCATTGGTATAAACCCGGTAACGATCCTGTCCATTACTTGCAGCGGTAGCGGGTGTAGTTCCTGTTGCGTCCTTTGCCGGTTGTGCATCCCTGTTCCTGTCAATCATGGCCAACACGGCTGCATCACTTCCAATGGTTTCTTTGATGGGTACAAACACCTGCACCTGTCCAAGAAAGCCATCATAAATATTAGTGTAGGCATCAAAATCAACAAACAATTTATTATTGAACAAAACACTTTTATACCCCACTTCAAAAGAATTAATTCCTTCCGGCCGGCCATTGGGTAGTGAGCCAGCTTTTAGCAATCCCCTGTTTGCCAAAGCTGCGCTATCTGTATTGCCTGCCAGTTTTACGGCTGCATTAAATGCGGCTACAGATGATTGTGTGTAACTGTTATCCCGGTAACCCAATCCTTCATTAATGATGGGCAAGATGCCTACCCTTTTTACCCTGCCATTATTTACATAAGACAAAGCTTCAAACAATGCCGGGAAACGGTAGCCTTTTTGAAAAGTAACCCGAAAATTATGTTTTTCAGTTACCGTGTAAACGGCTGCCAAACGTGGAGTAAGTTTGGCGGTGAATTCAGGGTTATAATCTGCCCGTAAAGAACCCCATAATTTTAAATGGTCATCGAATAATACTTTGGTTAACTGCATAAAACCGCCGAATTTTTTATAGTAAATATTGCTGCCAAAGCTACCATCGGGCAAAGGGCTATTTCTGTTAGCAATCGGACGTTTAAAATCTACAAAATTATTTCCATCAGGAATCAGTTCATACACACGTGCATCGCCCCCGACCAGCAGGTTGAAATATTTTACTTGTTTGGTAAGATCCAACTGGCTTTCGATATGGTACAAATGGCTTTTTTGAATTAGGGCTGCACCACCCGTTGCCGGTGCATTTGGAATGGTGCTTGATTTTATATCCCAGTTATTTATTTTTATGATGGAATCTTTTACCCGGTTGAAGTAAGCTGTTCCCGGTTCTGCACGGCCTGCATCAGCCAACTGGCGGGCATATTGTGTTGCTGCCGCAAGATTATCTGTTGTTAATGCGCCACCATGCGATGTAGCAAAAGAAGTTAAAGCATTTTTATATTTTGTACCCCAGGTACTATTGCTTCCTCCGGTATATAAATCCAGGTTATCTGCCAATGGTTTTACATTGTAAGAATCTCCTGAATTTTCAATAGAGGTATATGCCTTGATGGTGAAGTTGCTACCCTTTAATTCTACCTGGTGATTTTGTACCACCACATTATCTAATTTTATTTTATTGCCTCTTTGAAACACACCATCCATTTTACCAACACGATAAGAATATATCAAGGTGGTATTAGGAGTAATTTTATAATGCAAAGCTGCATCCAGTTTTAAATTATTTACTTTAGGATCTACGAGGTCTTTTTCCCAGTAACCGGTACGGGCAACCGTTAAAGTTTTATTAGAGGCCCCATCAATTTTTAAACCTGTGATGGAAACAGTATTGCTTCCGGCAAGTGCATCATCGCCATATTTGTTCCACCCGTCAAAGGCTATATTGTTGGTGCCGTTCAATGCCGGGTAAGATGGATTGGCGGTATTTTTATTATTGGGGTTTTGATCTAACCGGGTATCCGATATCCAATCTACCCCTTGTAAATAGCTGGCATTTATTTTAAAAGCAAATTTTTTATTGATCACCTTTACATAGCGTATAGCCGTTTCTGTTAGCAAGCCCGGAGAATGGTTTATACCATCTACATGGTTAACACCGGTTCGTTGAAAAACGCTAAGGCCCTGTGAAGTAAAAGGGTTTTTTGTAATGAGGTTCGACATACCGTTAATGGCATTCATTCCATATAAAGCAGATGCTGCGCCTGGTGTTACTTCAATGCTTTGGATATCGAGTTCTGTTGGTCCGATAGCATTACCTAATGGTACACCCAATGTCGCTGCCTGCATATCTATACCATCTACCAATTGCATAAACCGAAAATTATTGGGGATATTAAAACCTCTTGTGTTGGGTACTTTAAACGTGATGGAAGAGGTAGTCAACTGCACACCTTTTACATTACCCAATGCATCGTAAAAGGAAGCAGCAGGTGTTTCCTTCAATGCCCTGATATCAAGTTTTTCTATACTGACCGGGGATTTTAATATTTTTTCAGATGTACGGCTGGCGGTCACTACCACTTCATTTGCCAAAAATGTTTGGCTGGTTAACTGTATCGCCAGTTTAGAATTGGTATTTTTTATTTCAATCTCCTGCGGAGAAAAACCTACGGAAGTAACTACCACCGTAAAAGGAAATTTTTGATTGATGACTAAAGAAAATCTTCCGCTTGAATCGGTAACTGTTCCCTTATCAGCACCTTTTACAGCGATGCTTGCTGAAGCAATTCCTTCGTGACTTTCTCCCACTACTTTACCACTTAAAATAACGGTGCCGTTCAATTGTGCAAATGCCATAACAGGCAATAAAAATAACAGGGCTAATAACTTTCTCATTGTATTACTTATTGATTTTTGTTTTTTTAATCGCAGCCCATCAACCTGCTGCTGTTTTCTTAATAACTACCATAGCAGGTGTATCTCTCTATTAGGTTTACCATTAATTAGTCCATAATTTTAATAGACTAATTAGGTAAAAAATTTAGTTAATCAAAATTTGCAGATGGTTACAACATCGTGGCTGAGGAAGGAAAGGGCAAATAGTAATTTTTTTCTGCATCATCTGTAATATATTTATCAACAAAGATAAGGGGTATTTTATTAGTCTACCAAAATTATAGACTTATGTTTTAAAATATTTTTTTGGTAAAGGATAATTTTATTTTCATACGCCTGGCTTCTTTTACGGATTGCCAGTTACCCATTAAAATATATCCGTCAAAATTGAATTAAATGTAAATGCAACGCCGGTTATAAAAAGAACACCCGGTAAATTGTAATAAGGCTGCAAAAAATAACAACTATACCAACCGCTATAAACATTTTTTTGGTTGGTAATTTAGAAGTAAGCATTGCAGAAAAGGGCGCAGTAACAATACCACCAATAAGCAATCCGGCAACTATATTCCAGTGATGAATGCCAATGGTAAAAATAAAAGTAATGGCACTTGCCACTGTAAGAATACATTTAGCAAAAGTAGAACTGCCGATGACATACCTGGGCGTGTGTCCATTCTTTATGAAAGTACCAGTTACCAAAGGCCCCCACCCACCGCCACCAAAAGAATCAATAAAGCCGCCCAATAACCCTAACGCTTTGATATTTGTATTTTTCTTTTTCTTGTTATTTTCTTTCTTTTTAAAAGCATTTTGCAAAATTCTTATACCAAGATACATAGTATAAAAGGCAATAAAAGGCTTGGTCATTTTCGCATACCTTTCGCCAACATAAGATAGCAGTAAAGCACCTGTAACAGCGCCAATAATAGCTGGTATTGCCAATGCCTTCGCCAGTTTTTTATTTATATTGCCCAGTTGCCAATGGCTTATAGAACCTGCTGCACTGGTAAACGATTCGGCAGAATGAATACTTGCACTTATTACCGGTGGAGGCACATTCAATATTAATAAAATGGTGGTGCAAATTACGCCATAGCCCATGCCCATTGAACCTGCTACAATTTCTGCAGAAAAACCTACTAACAGCATCCAATAAAAACGGTTATTGTCTTGCTGCAAACCTGCATGCAGGGCAGCAAGCTGTTCTGCCGATAGAAAAAGGTAAATGCCTAACACTACCAATGCAATAACAGAAATAGCGATCATATATTTATTGATCACTTTTCTTCTGGAAGAAGTAAGTTCCTGTGATGTTAGCACCACTTCATGCGAATGTGTGATGCCTTCAATTATTTCTTCTGGTGTAGGATGGGGCATAATTATTTATTTTCAGAAAGTTTTTTTGTGATCTCATTAAGCTGCTTTACTTTTTCTGTAAAATCGCCACTCATTTTATTACGGATCGTTTGCATGTGGCTTAACAGGTCATCTATCTCATCAGGCAATGTATCATTTAAAACTTCCTTTATTCGTTTGGCTATAGTAGGTGATTTGCCATTGGTACTAATGGCTATTTTAAGGTTGCCTTTTTGAACAACGGAGCCAAGATAAAAATCGCACCATTCGGGCTTATCTGCTGCGTTAACCAAAATCCCTTTGCTCTTTGCATTCAATGCTACCTGTTTGCTTATTACAGGATCGTTGATTGCTGCAATGGCAATATCTATTGCATCGAAGTCAGTTATATCATACGGTTTTTCAATGAGGGTTATGGCAGGATAAGATTTGGAAAGTTCTTTTATTTCGTCACTTATAACTGTAGCAACCAGCCTGATGTTAGCTGCAGGTGAGTTGGAAATTACGGCCTGCAATTTTTCCATGCCTACATAACCGCCACCCACTATGAGTACACGCAGTTGCTTTAATTTCAAAAAAATTGGGAAAAGTTCATTCCGATCCACTAAGGTTGTTGTTGCCATCGGATGCAAATATATACAAATCTCTACTAAATTAGTAGACTACTGTAAATATTTTTTTAATTGACCGGTTTTGCATGCCAATTTATTCTTAACAGTTAAACAAAACCGCTGCTTTATTTTTAATTATTTTAATAGTATCACCCGGTTTTAGCCAGCCTGTTTGTTTAAATAAAATGTTTTGACCAAAATATATTTTGTTGTTTGTCATCCTGTAACCAGCCAATGTTTTTAATGGTTCTTTCGCTCTTGAAGCATTGGTTTGGTTAATAGTTGGTATAGTGCAGCGGGCACATAATTTTACACCGTACATGTCAATATCATTTATTAAAAAATGTTCCATTATATCTTCATCGTAAGGTGCACCCCCAATAAAAACTATATTAGGCCTGAAACGATCCACAGGCAAGGGTTCTGCCAAACGGTTGTTCAAATCATCCAGCGATGCCTGACCGATCATCAGCAAGGGATAGCCATCAGAAAAACTGGTGATCTCTTTATTATCAGCATACCGTATATCTACCAACCGCTTTTCGCTATCAGGCATGTACACCAGCCTGCACAGTATGGATAATTTACTGCTCAGCCATTCATCGGCACTGTCGCTTACATATTGCGCTGCACAGTCATCATCCCATACTTTTACTTTGGTTGTTGGGCCTGGTGCCGGGTGCAATGGCACTGCAACTTTATCCGCTATATTATTTTTATGAAATATTACCAGCTCATTGTCTTCAATGGCTGTTTGTAATAAACTCATTACGGGGTACTCCCGCTGGGTAATAAAATTGTTGCTGCTATCTACCAGCATAAATCTTCTGTCGTTTTGAAAACCCCTGTTGGTTAATTGTGCAGAAGTAACTTCTAAGCCGCCCAGCGACTTTACAGGATAAATAAATAATTGGCTGATGGTATACATATTTCAAAGGTGGTGATTTTATTTATTATAAATGAGTGGTTGTATAAAATGGTATAACTCGTGTTAGAGCGTGCCTTTAATCTTAGTTGAAAAACAACCATCATAAACACGACCTTATGTGTAGTAGATAATTCTAAATAAATAAGGTTATAAGGTTAGACTGTAATGAAATTTATCTTCTACTAAGATTATTGAAATATCATTTTTTTAATAACTATTCCAATTTGGTTTTATATTATTCATCTATCAATATATTTTATGCGCCGCATAACCCCGTCAGCGGTTGAAAACCCTGACGGCGGTTGAAGAAAACTACTTTATTTATTTTTTAAAGACTTCATCTGACCGTCGGCGGAGTTGACCATAACCAAATAGCGGATAGTCATTCATTTTTGCCGATGCCGGTACTGCATTTTTTTGCGATAAAAACTGTACCGATTTAAAATAACATCAACCGGAAGGCTGAAGAACCACATTAGGTATGCAGTTGAAATGTGCGACGCCAATGAAGCTTCATCAGGGTTATTAGCTGGTTACCAAAATTGTATTATTCATTGTACATTTACTTACACAACCAGCTAAAAATGAAACCAACCATCACCATAGAATATTGTCCGAAAT
>JANYFT010000354.1 GCA_025359625.1 Ferruginibacter sp. | reverse complement strand
TTTTTCAAAAGGTGTAAACTTTATGGAAACCTTTATTATCTTTAAACATGCCTGTCAATAAAAAATATTTAGCCGTATTTGAATTTGATAAAATATACCATGTTTACAACAGAACCAATAATAATGAGTTGCTTTTTCGTTCTGCTGATAACTACTATTATTTCCTGAAACAATTTGATTTTTATATTTCTCCAATAGCAGAGACTTTTGCATGGAATCTTTTACCCAACCATTTTCACTTTCTTATAAAAATAAGAGCTTCCACATTTATTGAAAAATGGATAAAGTCCATCCCCGTAGAAAAACAAACAAAAACCGAACAACATTTTTTATCTGGTAACAACCTCAATACGTTGGTTGAAATGGAGTTTAAACGCCTCTTTACCTCCTATGCAATGGCTTATAACAAAATGTACAAACGAAGGGGTAATCTATTTTCAAGAACATTTAAAAGAGTTGAAATCTTAAAGGATAGCCAGTTTACACAGGCACTTGTTTATATTCACGCTAATGCACAGAAACATCAGTTGGTAAAAGATTTTTATACTTATCCGTGGACTTCTTATCATAGTATTCTAAGCGATAAACCAACTAAAATTTTAAGAGATCAAGTATTAGGATGGTTTGGTGGCAAGGAGCAATTTAAGCAGGTACACAAGGATATGAGTGATTACTATTATAGTTTTTCGGATGCTATTGAAGATGATGAATGATGTAAAGTTTACACCTTTTTAAAAAGGTGTAAACTTTATTCCCGAATTATTATATCTTGCACAAAATTTAAGGATATCAAATCTTCGCAAAACATATCATATTTCCTCAGCAACAATCTTGATTTGCTAAATCACTAAGTTCTTGCTACAGTTCACTCTCTTGTTACCGGAGAGTAAAAAATCTATTTGTACCATTCATATTTACTGAATCATTTTGCCGGTTAATTTTTAACTATTCAATCAAATACCATGCTATCCACAACAATACAATCAGCCAACACACAACAGTACATCGACCTTGAAGAAAAACACGGAGCACATAATTATCATCCACTGCCAGTTGTATTAAACCGTGGGGAAGGTGTTTTTGTTTGGGACGTTGATAGCAAACGGTACTACGATTTTTTAAGCGGTTACTCGGCCGTAAACCAGGGCCATTGCCATCCAAAAATTATACAGGCATTAATAAATCAATCAACAAAACTCACGCTAACAAGCAGGGCGTTTCACAGCGACCTTTTAGGGGAGTATGAAAAAACTGTTACAGCCTATTTTGGCTACGATAAAGTGTTGCCGATGAATACCGGTGTGGAAGCAGTGGAAACAGCGCTTAAGCTTGCCCGTAAGTGGGGTTATGAAGTAAAAGGCATAACAGAGAACAGTGCTGTGATAGTAGTTTGTGAAAGTAATTTTCACGGCCGCACTACAGGTGTTATCACTTTCAGCAGCGACCCTTCTGCAAAAAATAATTTTGGCCCTTTTACACCGGGCTATACAACCATTCCCTATAACAACCTGGCCGCTTTGGAAAAATCATTTCAGGATAAAAATGTGGCTGCTTTTTTATTTGAGCCTATACAGGGCGAGGCAGGTGTAATGGTTCCGGATGAAGGATATTTAACCGGCATAAAAAATTTATGCACTGAATATAATGTGCTGATGATTGCAGATGAAATACAGACAGGGCTTGCCCGTACAGGAAAAATGCTGGCCTGTGATTATGAAAATGTTCGTCCGGATATTTTGATATTGGGTAAGGCATTAAGTGGCGGTGTATTGCCGGTGAGTGCCGTGCTATGTGATGACGAAATTATGATGACAATAAAGCCCGGTGAACATGGCAGCACCTATGGCGGCAACCCTTTAGCTTGTGCAGTTGCTATAGCTGCATTACAAGTTCTAAAAGAAGAAAATATGGTGGAAAATGCAGCGGCAATGGGTGAATTATTGCGCAGTGAAATAAAAAAACTAAACTCGCCATTTATTGAATTGGTAAGGGGCAAAGGGTTATTAAATGCCATTGTAATAAAACATAGCAACCCTGAAGCTGCATGGGACCTATGTTTGACTTTAAAAGAAAATGGATTGTTGGCAAAGCCTACCCATGGAGATAAAATACGCTTTGCTCCACCTTTGTCAATCACCAAAGAACAAGTGATGGAATGTGTGGGAATTATTGATAAAAGTTTACAATCGCTGGGATAATAATTTTATTGGCCTTTATTTTTTAAATAAAAGTTTAGAAAAACAATTGATTACCTGCAACACCCTGTTTTAAAAATGGAGAATACATTTTACATATCAACCAATAAATCTCAATTAGATGTTGAAATAATTTTCGACTATTTAAGCAACCATTCTTATTGGGCCAAAGGCCGAAGCAGAGAAACTATAGAAAAATCAATCGACAACTCAATATGCTTTGGCGTGTATGATGATGAAAATAAGCAGGTAGGTTTTGCAAGGGTTGTAAGCGACCTGGCGGTATTTGCGTGGTTGATGGATGTATTTATTTTACCAGCCTTCCAGGGCAATGGACTTGGTAAATTGCTGATGACAGAAATAATGACCCATAAAGATTTACAGACAGTAAAAAAGTGGGGACTTGGAACAAAAGATGCACATGGATTGTATGAAAAATTTGGTTTCCGGAACTTATCCAAACCAGAAAAAATGATGGAATTTGAAGTAATTTCATCAGCACCGCAATAAGTTATATTTCATTGTTGAAATAACAATTATAAAATAAAATTGAACAAAAAACCGGGGCTATAATTTCCCCGGTTTTTATTTTTCTGTACAGCAAGTTTTGAATTCCGTAATTTTAAATTGCTTTTAATTTAAACAAATCTTTCAAACGCATATTTAGTATGAAGCTTTCCAACCGAAAAGATTTTCTGCAAACTTCCGGCGTTTTGCTGGCAATGGCCATTGCAGGCAGTTCATTTGATTATAAAAAGAAAATGCCTTTGCTTTCTTTTTCCACACTTGGCTGCCCGGATTGGACCTTTCAGCAAATTATTGATTTCGCTGTTGACAATAATTTCAAAGGCATCGAGATCCGTGGCATACAAAGAGAACTGGAACTTACCAAATGTAAAGAATTTAGCAGCCCGGAAAATATACTGGCAACCAGTAAACTGATGGCTAAAAAAGGATTGCGGTTTTCTGACCTTGGTTCCTCTGCCGCTATGCACCACAGCGATGGTAAAGAGCGTCTAAAAAATCTGGATGAAGCAAAACGTTTTATTGACCTGGCGGAAAAAATACAATGCCCCTACATAAGGGTATTTCCCAACAATTTACCTAAAGACCAGGATCGCAATGCCACTATCGATCTTATCATTCAGGGATTGATTGAATTAGGCAATCATGCTAAAGGAAGCGATGTAACGGTATTGATGGAATCGCATGGGGAACTTGTTCATATGATAGACCTGCAAAAAATTATGCAGTCTGCCGAACACAAAAATGTAGGCATGGTTTGGGATATTGTAAATATGTGGTCGGTAACAAAAGAACCTCCTGCAGCGGTATATGCCACTCTTAAAAAATACATCCGCCACACCCATATAAAAGACCTGAAAATTGTTGATGGCAAAGAGCAATATACTTTTTTGGGAACCGGTGAAACGCCCATCTTTGAGGCGATTGATATTTTACATAAAAATGGCTATAAAGGGTACTACAGTTTTGAGTGGGAAAAATTATGGCATCCCGAAATTGAAGCACCGGAAAAAGCCTTTGCACATTATTCGAAAGTGATGAGGGAGCATTTTAAGGTGTAAAGAAGAAGTCCATATTGTTTTAATAAATTGCAGGTCTGTAATTTTCACTAAGAAGAAAATTGTTTACAGGAAACATACATTATGGAGCACCAAAATATTGAATACAAAGAAAGTTGGCGGGACGAATACATTAAATGGATTTGTGGCTTTGCCAATGCCAATGGTGGTAAAATTTATGTAGGCATTAATGATAACGGTATCGTAACAGGTATTGCGGATGCAAAAAAACTACTGGAAGAAATACCTAATAAAACCAAAGATATATTGGGTATTTTGGTTGACGTGAACCTGAAGACGAAAACAAAAAAACAGTACCTTGAAATTATTGTAGAAGCATATCCTTATCCCGTTAGCTATAAGGGTCAATATCATTTTAGAAGCGGCAGCACCAAACAGGAATTAAAAGGTGCAGCATTAGATAAATTTATATTGCAGAAACAAGGCAAACGCTGGGATGCTGTGCCACAGCCAAATCTTACCGTAAAAGAATTAGCAAAATCAGCTTTTGATTATTTTAAAAACAAAGCGGCGGGTACGCAGCGGGTAACACCCGAAGTTTTAAAAGATAAGCCCGAAGTATTGCTACAGAAGCTTCACCTTAAAACTGATACCGGCTATTTTAAAAGGGCTGCAATATTGCTTTTTCATCCTGATCCTGAAAAATATATTACCGGAGCATATATTAAACTTGGCTTTTTTAATAGTGATGATGACCTGGCTTTTCAGGATGAGGCACACGGGCATCTTTTTGAGCAGGTAGAAAAAATAATGGATTTGCTTTTAACAAAATATTTAAAAGCAACTATTTCATACAAAGGTTTAAACAGGATAGAACAATACCCCATACCTGAAACCGCTTTAAGGGAAGCATTGCTAAACGCCGTTGTACATAAAGATTACAGTAGTGGTAACCCCATACAAATAAGTGTATATACCAATAAAATTATAATCTGGAACGAAGGAGAACTTCCTGATGACTGGACAGTAGAAAGTTTAAAAACAAAACATCCCTCCCGCCCTTTTAATCCTGATATTGCCAATTGTTTTTTCCGTGCCGGTTTAATTGAAGCCTGGGGAAGGGGCACTATTAAAATTTTGAATGAATGTAAACTGGCTAAAGTTACACTGCCGATTTTTAAATATGACCTGTCAGGTTTTGTTATTGAGTTTGGTTACAGAAGCAGGCAAAACTCCTTATCAACTGTTCCCAAAACAGAAAGTTCCACCACAGATAAAGTGATGTATCAAATTGCAAATAATGAATCTGTAACAATTGCTGAATTAGCGAAAAAGTTAGAGGTAACTAACAGGACAATTGAAAGAGCAATAAAACAATTGCAAACTGAAAATAAAATCAGAAGGATTGGAAGTGATAAATCTGGTAGCTGGAAGTTGACAGATAAATAAATGTCGGTGTAAATGTCGGTGTAAATGTCGGTGTAAATGTCGGTGTAAATATAACTAAACCAACGAGGCAAATGATGAATTAAAACCTGTTTGACAGCAAAAAATATTCGCCCTCATAATTAAAAAATAACTGTAGATAATTTTCTGCATTCAATAAACCTACAAATATATTTAATGGATACTCACCTTCACCACAACCATGTGGAAACGCATTTAAAAAGTTCAGACGCTTTAAGAGATATTGTTATTGGCATGAGCGATGGGCTTACGGTTCCTTTTGCACTGGCAGCAGGTTTAAGCGGTGCTGTAAGCAGCAGTACCATTATTGTAATTGCGGGCATTGCAGAAATTTGTGCCGGCAGCATTGCCATGGGGCTTGGTGGTTACCTGGCCGGTAAAACCGAACAGGACCATTACCAAAGCGAAGTGAAAAGAGAATACAATGAAATAGAAAACCTGCGCCACCTGGAGATTGAGGAGACCAAAGAATTTTTTGCCAATATTGGTTTAAGCCCTGCACTGCAGGACCAGGCCACAGAAGAAATTGCACAGGACAAAGACCGCTGGGTAAACTTTATGATGAAGTATGAATTAGGGCTGGAGAAACCTGATCCCAAAAGAGCTACCAAAAGTGCTTTAAATATTGGGCTCTCTTATATTGCCGGTGGCATCATTCCTTTGAGCCCCTACTTTTTTATCAGTAACTCTGCAGAAGCATTAAAAATTTCTGTTGTTGCAACTCTTATTTGCCTGTTTATTTTTGGTTATTTTAAAAGTAAGATAACAGGTGTTAATCCAATATGGGGTGCCGTGAAAGTAACTTTAATTGGTGCCCTGGCCGCTGCTGCTGCCTTTGGTGTGGCCAAATTATTTGAAGCGCATTAAAAAAGGGTTCCCTTTTATATTTTTATCTGGTAATTTTTTGTCCGGGCTACAAAGTTCTGTGGTAAATAGTTGTGTCACTCACTTGTACTTTTATAGCCATTTGGTACGCTTTAAATTTGCTACCCAATTCATAAAAAGTTAGTCTAAAAAATAGGATTGTAAAAAGAAGATAGTTGAATAATGTTTCCTTTAGTGGAAGAGGTTACACCGTATTAAATGAATGCTTTACATTGGAAACAATATTGTCCATAGTCCATTCAATCTTTTTCTCAAACGGGTGTTGCCTTACCGGGCAATCTTCTTTGGTGCAAATGCTACAGCTAAAATCAAGACAGCCATCAGAGTGTACAAACAATTCCATTGATTCGCCATACTCATTTTTTACAAGCGATGAAAGCGCATCTATTTCCCTGTGCCCTTCATGCATATTTAAATACCAGGGCACTGTAAGATGGCAATCAAGGTGTATGGTGCCACCATATTTTATAATCCGAAGATTGTGCACGTCAATCCAGTTGGGCTTTCTGTTGGCGTTAAGCATCATTACTAATTTCTCCAGTAAAGTTGTATCTGCTTCATCCATTATACCCGCCACAGAAGTGCGTACAATTTTAAAGCCCGTAAACATAATGATAAAAGCAAAAAGTATAGCCACTGCACTGTCTATCCACCACAACTTTATAAAATACAACAATACCAGCCCGGCAATGATACCGATGGTTGAATAGGTATCACTTTGCAAATGTTTGCCGCTGGACATTAAGGCAAGCGAATTGTTTTTTTTTCCTGTTTTTATACAAATGCTTCCGGTAACATAATTAATGATTGCTGTGGCTGCCACTATCCAGATACCATAATCTAAAGATTGTATTGCATGAGGATGTACAAGGTTGTTAATGGCTTCATACACGATGATGACACCTGCTACAGAGATGAGTGTGCCTTCAATAGCAGCAGAAAGAAACTCTGCTTTGCCATGCCCGTAAGGATGATCGGTGTCTTTTGGTTTGGCACTTACATACAAACTGTAAATACCAATAAGGCCAGCCACCACATTCACTGTACTTTCCAGGGCATCCGTTAAAATAGCTACGGAACGGGTAAGGTACCAGGCTACCACTTTCATGATGAAAAGAACAATGCTGATGAAAGTGATTATTTTCTGAAGCCGTAAATTTTGTTGTCCTGTCTGCAAAAAAATTATTTAGCCTGCAAAGATAGCCCCAATCACCTAACGGTGCAATGTCATTTAGGTAAGGCTTGTTATTTCAATTGCCACGCCCTTCAGGGCGTGGCAATTGAAATAATAATTAGTTTCATTGGCTTTAGCCAAACTTTTATTTGGGCTAAAGCCCAATTTCTTGTTTCCATTTTAATCCATGCCCTGAATGGCGTAGCAATTAAAAACCTTAACTAAATGACATTGCCCTAAAGGGCTTGATAATTTAAAACTCTAACTAATTGACATTTTCCAAAAGCTGAACAAAGAAGTTCCCTAATACTTTGAAGGAATGGATGTTAGTTGCTGCAAAAATTGTTTTGGCAATGCGTACATTTGCAAATATTGGCAAATTAAAAATGCTGTCAATTATATAACATAATAAAAGTACCAAATAGGTATGCGGTATAAGAGGGCGATGCAAGAATGTGCCACACGGCTTCTTTGCCCGGATAAAAATATTTTAAACACATGGAACTGAGTAAGAATTTTATACCAACCGAAGCGGAACCGAAATGGTATGCACACTGGATGGAGAAAGGCTATTTTAACAGCACACCTGATGAGCGGGAACCATACACCATTGTGATGCCACCGCCCAATGTTACGGGTGTGTTGCACATGGGGCATGCTCTTAACAACACCATTCAGGATATTTTAATTCGGCGGGCCAGGATGCAGGGCAAGAATGCTTGTTGGGTGCCGGGAACTGACCATGCCTCTATTGCTACCGAAGCAAAAGTGGTAGGGATGTTGAGGGAAAGGGGCATCGCAAAATCTTCGTTAACAAGGGATGATTTTTTAGACTATGCATGGGAATGGAAAGAGAAGTATGGCGGAATAATTTTACAGCAATTAAAAAAACTGGGCTGTAGTTTAGACTGGAACAGAACTTCGTTTACTATGGATGAAGACTATTACAAGAGTGTTATAAAAGTTTTTGCTGACCTGTATAAGAAGGGACATATTTACCGTGGCAAGCGGATGATTAACTGGGATGTGAAAGCGAAGACGGCATTGAGTGATGAAGAAGTAATAAGGAAAGAAACGAAACAGAAATTATATCACCTGCAATATGCAATTGATGGAACAGATTTACATATTGTAATTGCAACTGTAAGGCCGGAAACGATCATGGGTGATACAGCCATTTGTGTACACCCGGATGATGAACGATATAAAAATTTACATGGCAAGTTCGCAATTGTCCCCCTGATAAACCGCCGCATCCCCATTATTACAGATGACTATGTAACAATGGATTTTGGTACCGGTGCTTTGAAAGTAACACCGGCGCATGACATGAATGATTATCAGTTGGGACAAAAACATAACCTGGAAGTTGTTGATATTTTTAATGACGATGGTACATTGGGTAATGATGCACAGATTTTTATTGGTGAAGAAAGGTTCGCTGCAAGAAAGAAGATTATAGTTGAACTGGAAGCGAAAGGTTTTTTGGTAAAGACGGAAGATTATTCAAGCGAAGTAGGTTTTAGTGAAAGGACGGATACTGTAGTAGAACCCAGATTAAGTTTGCAATGGTGGGTGGCCATGAAGAAAATAAGTGAGCCGGCATTAAAAGCAGTGATGGAGGAGGAAATAAAATTTTATCCGCCTAAATTTAAAAACACCTACCGCCACTGGATGGAAAATATTAAAGACTGGTGCATTAGCCGGCAGCTTTGGTGGGGGCATAGGATACCAGCCTGGTATGATGAAAACGGTAATGTTTTTGTAGCGGAAAATGAAGCGTCAGCAAAGCTACAATGGATTGAAAAAAATCAATCATCAGGTATTACCGATCCGGTTTTGAAACAGGATGAAGATTGTTTGGATACCTGGTTCAGTAGCTGGCTCTGGCCATTTGAAGTATTTAAAGGATTCAGCAATCCCGGCAATGCAGATATACAATATTATTACCCCACCAACACATTGGTTACGGCTCCAGAAATAATTTTCTTTTGGGTTGCAAGAATGATCATGGCGGGTTTTGAATACATGGATGGGAAGCCTTTTAAAGATGTTTATTTTACAGGTATTGTACGAGATAAGCAGGGAAGAAAAATGAGTAAGAGTTTGGGCAACTCCCCCGACCTGCTGGCTTTAATAGAACAGTATGGTGCAGATGCAGTAAGGTTTGGCATCATGGTAAGTTCCCCGGCAGGTAACGATTTAATGTTTGATGAAACAGCGCTGGAACAAGGCCGTAATTTTAATAATAAATTATGGAATGCGTTGAAGCTGGTGAAGATGTGGGAAGCAAGAATTGCAGATAATAATGTGAGCACTGATACTAACCATTTTGCCATTAATTGGTTCGAGAATAAATTGAATGAAGTAAAATTAGAAGTGGATGGCTTGATGACGCAATTCCGTTTAAGCGAAGCATTAAAAACAATTTACAGTTTAATTTGGGATGACTTTTGCAGTTGGTATTTGGAATGGGTAAAACCGGGGTTTGAACAACCAATAGAACCGGCAGTGTACAATAAAACGGTTTTCTTTTTTGAAGAATTGATGCAGTTGATTCATCCATTTATGCCTTTTGTTTCTGAAGAGATTCATCATTTATTACAAGAGCAACCGATAGATCTTTGCGTTACGCAATATGAAAAAACATTGGCTGCCAACACTACTATTTTACAACAGGGTGCCTTATTGAAACAGGTAATTTCTGCATTGCGGGATGCCCGCAATAAAAACCAGGTAAAGCCAAAAGAAACCATCCAACTGCATATCCAAACAAACAATGCAAAAGCTTTTGAAGCCATTGAAAATATTATTAGCAAACAAGTGAACGCTGCTGCTATTTTTTATACAAATGCTACTGTACCCAACAGCATTGTGGTGGCGGTAGAAAAAAATAAATTCTACATAGAGAGCGAACAAACGCTGGATAGCATTACTTTAAAAATTGATTTATTGAAAGACCTGGAACACCAGCAGGGATTTATTGCCAATGTACAAAAGAAATTAAGCAACGAGCGCTTTGTACAAAATGCCAAACCGGAAGTGATAGAACTGGAACGAAAAAAAATGGCAGATGCAACAGCCCGTATTAAAACAATTGAAGAAAGTATTGCCGGTTTAAATTAACAATCCCGGCCATCACGCTTGTAAATATTGCCCAATATTGTTAATTTTTGAGATAATGGCAAGTGCGTTTACCCCGTTAGAGAATAGGGAGTACAATTGCCACACTATGGGAGTCATAATTTCGTTCTATCTTTAAAGTCATGATGATAAAAAAATACCTCCCTTACTTCCTGGTTACCTTATTGATGATTGTTAGCAGCGTGACCATTGCACAGGTGCCGGCAAAAACTACAGGCAAGCCTATTGTAAAATTTAAACCCCCGGTTGTGCAATCGTACCTGGGTAGCATCACTGGCAAAGAGGCTGTTGCAGGGGCAGAAGAAGGTAAGAATTTAATTACATTGCCACTAAAAATTGTGGGTGATAAAAACAATAACTACACCATTGCCTCTTACCAGTTTGCCTACAAAAGAATTGGCATAACAGAAGATGAAGCAACCGGTAAAACAAGTGCGGAAAGCGATATGGTTTCCAATCAATTTAACACAACTCCCCTGCCTGCCATCTGGCAAAGCAATATTGTGGAGACATTGCATAAAGGCGAAACCTTGCATTTTTTCGACATCATTGTTTTAGATAAACAGGGCCGCCGCTTTTTTGCGCCCGAGCTTAAAATCACCATTCAATAATATAAACTGAAAATTTATGCACGGGCACCCTGTACATCTTAAGGGCTTTACAACAATAACCCATCCTGTAAATAATTATGCCATTTAACCTGCATCTTCCTGTAAGGTAAACCATCTACAAAATAGCTTTCTCCATTTACGAAATATACAGGTAATTCATTACAGCATTTCTTATATTTATTATGAAAATGGCAAGATGAAAAAAAAGCAGGCATCATAAAGTTTAGCAATGCTGATTTGTTGTACATTAGCTAAGGTCGCAACCGGAGTGCCAAATTTATTGAATGCGTGGCACCAGGATGTACTCTATCAAATGCTGCTATTCCGTGAAATGCTCTGGCGACCAAAATGAATTTTTATCAAAAGCTTATGCGAAAAAAAATAATTTTTTCTTTTATAATAAGCCTGTCATGGTTGAGTGTATCTGCACAAAATAAAATTGTGGACAGCCTTATAGACTGGACCATTGCACATCCCACCATTGATTCGGGATACGTCATTACCCTTCACCGCATCAGTTACCGGCTTAGTGAAAATGATGTAAAAAGATCTTTTGCCTATTACGAAAAAGTGGTAGCCCTTAGTGATAGCCTTAATTTTACGTACGGTAAATCGCTGGCACAAATTAATTTGGGGATATTGCTGGGCAACTCGGCTAATTTTGAGGCAAGCAACAATGCTTATTTTAAAGCGATTAATTATGCAGAAGCCTCCGGGGCGTTGCGTTTACAAGCCGTAGCACTAAACAATATAGGCGACAATTTAAAAACCCTGCGTGATTTTGACAAAAGCAGGGAATATACAAAAGCAGCAGTTAAAATCAATACCAAACTACAGGCCTGGCGGGGTGTTGCCATTAATTATGAATTGTTGCAGCAATGCGATCTGGAAGAAAAATTATACGATCAGGCAAAAATAAATTTGCTTCGGGGAATGGTGTTTGCTTTACGGGCAAATGATAGTTATGTACTCTCTCAGTTTTATTTAGGCTTTGGAAAACTACAGGCCATCAATGGCAATAAAGATTCTGCAGCGTTTTATTTTAACAAGGCAATGGAACAATCGAGGTTGCAAACTGATTTAAGAAATGAGTTGCAGATTTACCTGGCACAGGTTAAGTATTTTCCAGACCTACTTGCTGCTAAAAAAATAATGCTGTTGAATAATGCCCTTGCAATAGCCAGGAAAACCAGCTACATGGAAGGGGTTTCTAATACCGCAGAACAATTATCTAACGTGTATGATGAATTAAAAAATAAAGATTCTTCTTTATTTTTTTACAGGATATACAGGTCTGCCGCAGATTCACTTTTCTCTGAAAATAACAAACGCAATGTTATTATCAAAGAGTCTGAATGGATGATTAAAAGAAAAGAAATTGAGAACAGTCATTTAATTGAATTATCGCAATTACAGCATAAAGACCTTACTATAAAAAACAGTTTATTACTGGCAGTACTGATATCTTTATTGCTGGCCATTATTATTGCTTTTTTTATTTATAAAACTTCAGATGCAAAAAAGAAACGCAGTGAGGCATCGTTAAAGCAAAAGATTGCGGAAGTACAAATGCAGGTATTGCGCACACAAATGAACCCTCATTTTATTTTCAACAGCCTTAACAGTATTGAAAACTTTATGATGCAGAATGAAAAATGGCTGGCGAGTGATTATCTCAATAAATTTACCCGGCTTGTGCGGACAATTTTAGACAGCAGTTTTAACGAGTTGATACCTGTTGCCAAAGATATGGAAGCGCTGCAATTATACATTGACCTGCAACAGCTGAGATTTAATGATAAATTCACTTACACTACTTATATACACCCGCTTATTTTAAGCGGCGATTATAAGGTACCTTCCCTTATCATACAGCCCTTTGTAGAAAATGCCATTGAACATGGTATCGCACACAGCGAAAAAAATGATTGTGCCATAACTGTTTCGGCTACATTAAATAATGGCCACTTGCTCTATATAATAGAAGATAACGGTATTGGCAGGCAGCAGGCGGCGGCCTATAATAAACAAAATAAACGGCACCATAAAAGTGTGGGACTTGCTATTACGGAAGATAGGGTGCATATTTTTAACGGCACCGTAAAAGGTTATGAAGACATTGTAATTACTGACTTGTATGGCCCGGGTAACGAACCGAAAGGAACCAGTGTTCAGGTAAAAATTAAATTATTGTAACATGGAAAAGATTAAAGCCATCATTATAGATGATGAACTTAGCAGCCTGCAAAACCTGCAGCAAAAGTTGGTAGAATTTTGCCCCACAGTAAACATTATTGCTACTGCGCAAAAACCGGAAGATGCGATACTGAGGATAAACCACCACAAGCCGGATGTTATTTTTTTAGATATTGAAATGCCCAAAATGAGTGGTTTTAGAATGCTGGAAGAATTTAAGGAGCCAGAGTTTGAAATTATTTTTACAACTGCCTACAATCATTATGCAGTAGAAGCCATCCGTATTGCAGCCTTCGATTATTTATTGAAGCCCATCGCTATAAAAGACCTGCAACAGTCGGTGGCACGATTAAATAAAATGCTGAACCTGCAAACCAAGGAAAGAATTGATGTGCTTAAATCGTTTATGAGCGACAATAAAACGCAGGAAGATAAAATAGCCATCTCCACCACAGAGGGATTGGAATTTATTCCCATCAAAAGCATACTTCACATAGAATCCAACAGTAATTATAGCAAGATTTTTTTTCATGATAACCGCACTTTAACCGTAACTAAGTTATTAAAAGATTTTGAAGACATGCTGGTGCCGTATCACTTTTACAGGGTACATAATTCGCACCTCATCAATTTAAAATACATTCAAAAATACTTGCGCAGCAATGGCGGAAGGGTAATGATGCAGGATGGTACAGAGATAGAAGTTGCAAGAAGAAAGAAGGAAGAATTTTTGAAGATGATAGCTGGTTGAGCATATACTTCAATAACATTCGGGCTCTGCTCAATGCTCCACATAGCTATTTTTGTACAAGAGGGCAAGAATTTACCACAGTGCTGCTGCTTTGCCCGGCTCAAAAAAAAATGGTAACGGTATAAAATAAACAGGCGCAGCATATATCCTGCGCCTGTTTACAAAAATACAATTACTGTTTTTTAAAAATTCAGGTCATCTGCACTTGGGCCATAACTACCGGGAATGGGCACCTCCAACAAACGAAGATAAACACCCAACTGTGCCCGGTGATGTACTATTTGCGAAAAGCACATTCTTATTACATCTCCTTTAGGTTCTGTACTATATACCTGTTCGCCATTTCGCAATGTCCATAATACAGTTAGTTGTTCATCGTTGCCAGCGGTCAATCCAGTTCTGCCTTCAACCAGCCTTTTCTCAAAAAAAGTCAACAAATCCGGTGTACTGTTGATCTCTTCCGGCTGATAAGGATTACTGGCAAAATCCAGTTCAGTTGTACTAAGCACCATGCCAAACCAAGAAGGTATATCGGCAATATGGGTACTCAATTGTTTAATGGTCATGCTCTTTGGGTGTGGTTTCCAATCGTATTTATCGTTTGGTACGATGGCCAGCATTTTACGGGTTGTAATGGCTTCTTTTTCCAGTTCATTTTGAAATGTTTGCATGTGTGTCATAATCATCAAATTTTGTTTTGTTACACAAAGAAAGTGATGGCTTATGACAGCCCTATGTCAGCAGCAAATAAAATTATTTTACTTTTTTTGAAATGGCCGAAAGTACATCGCTAACAATAACTTTCAGGCTTTGCGGACTTACTATATCTGCCTTGTCACCAAATAACATATACCATCTTGCAAAAGCATTTAAAGAAGCCGTAAGAAAGGTCATCTCCATTTTGTGGCCGACTTCCTTTTGAGAAATAAAACCATTGTAAAATTTTTGATCACCAAAATATTGAAGCACCTTTTTATCAACCAGTAATATGACGGTGTGCAATTCCTGTTGGCAGGAAAGCTTTGATAAAAAACTTTTTAACAAAGGATGTGCTTTATCAAAATTCTTATCTGTTATGGTAAGGCTGCTGACACTACCAAACTTAAAAGTGCGATAGTCTTTTCGCAGCCTGCAATATGCCACCAGGTACCAATGCTCACCCATATAGTAAATGCCCACTGGCTCTACATCTCTTTTACTTTTTTGCTGATCATGATTGGCAAAATAATCAATGTTCACCACCCTTTTTTCAGCGATGCATTGCAACACATTTTGCAGATAGGCAGTGTCACTTGTCCGCCTGGGTACATACTGGTTTTCAATTACCTCAATATGCTGCTCCATATTTTCCAGGTAATCTTTTTCGGCTAACCTCAATACAGCTTTTACTTTAAACATAGCCGTTGAATAATCTTTTTGTGTAGAAGCATCCGTTAGTTTTGCTACCAATTTTTCAGCCGTTAAAAAAGCCGTGGCTTCCTCTTTGGTAAACATCACGGGTGGCAAACGATACCCTTCCATAATAGAATAGCCAACGCCAGCCTCACCTATAATAGGTATACCTGCCTCATCCAGTGTTTTTATATCCCGGTACACAGTGCGCAAACTTATCCGGAATCTGTCTGCAATTTCCTGCGCCTTCACAACCCTTTTAGATTGAAGCTGGATAAGGATAGCTGTAACACGGTCAATACGATTCATGTTTTTTTGATGAGTGATGAATGATGAATTATAAGTGATGATTAATGTTTAGAAATGTGTTTTATAAATGATGGCTTTTTTAAAGATCGCTGTTTTCACCTCATCCCTACCCTTCTCCTGAAGGAGAAGGAGCCCGAAGTCGGCAGCTTTTAATTTCGAATAAAGATCGCTATTTACTACTTTACAATCTTCTCCATTTCCTTATACATTGTTACATAAACTTAAGCGTGGTTTTAGTTTATAAAGATGATGAAATAAAAGTAAAACTTTTCACCATGAACAACCTTAAACAATAAACCATAAACTTAAACAAGCTGGTGCGTCTGCTTAATGATTCCCATCACAAACACACTCTGCACCTTGCCCATATTTTCAATCTGGCTTAGTTTGTTTACATGAAAATTGTAGTAGGCATTCATATCTTCACAAACAACCTTTAGCATAAAATCAAATTCGCCGGAG
>JANYFT010000327.1 GCA_025359625.1 Ferruginibacter sp. | reverse complement strand
TTACCAACAAAAATATATTTTACTTGTGCATAATAAATTAATGAATTTACATTATACTAAAACTTTATGTAAATGCGTTTATCTCTATTAATGAACTAGCATCCGCATTTATTTTATCTTCGCCTTTAATCATGTCAAAATTTCTTATCATAGGCTTGGGTAATATAGGTAACGAATATGCTAACACCCGTCATAATATTGGCTTTGATGTAGTAAATGCGTTTGTTCAAAAACATGAAGGAAATTTTTCAGTAGAAAAGCTGGCCTACATGGCTGAAATAAAATGGAAAGGAAAACAATTTGTATGTATTTGCCCTACTACTTACATGAACTTAAGTGGAAAGGCGTTTAAATATTGGATGGACAAGGAAAAGGTGAGACTGGAAAATACATTGACCATTGTAGACGAAATTGCCCTTCCTTTGGATAAACTGCGTTTACGCCCCAGCGGTAGTGATGCCGGTCATAATGGGCTAAAAGACATACAAAATATTTTGGGTACTGACAAATATCCCAAACTTCGTTTTGGCATTGGTAATAATTATCCTAAAGGGATGCAGGCTAATTTTGTATTAAGTAAATGGCTAAATAACGAAATGACTATTGTAGAACTAAAGATTCAAAAATGTATAGAGGCTATTGAAAGTTTTGCCATAGTGGGCATTGAACAAACCATGAATGAGGTAAATAAACTTTCTATAAAACCATAAAAAGTATTAGTTATCACATAATTGTTTTGTTTATTTGATTTGTTTATATTCGCTCTCTAAAACCGACTATCCTAATAATAAAAAACAATGAAGATAATTTGTGTAGGCCGGAATTATCCGGCACATGCCAAAGAGCTTGGCAACGATGTACCAGATGAACCGGTTATTTTTATGAAGCCTAAAAGTGCGCTGCTGCAGAGCCATACGCCTTTTTACTATCCTGAATTTACCAATGAGCTTAACTATGAATGTGAATTAGTGCTGCGTATTTGTAAAAATGGCAAGTATATACAAGAAAAGCACGCTGCCAATTATTATAATGGTATCACTGTAGGTATTGATTTTACAGCAAGAGACATTCAAAATGACCTTAAAGCAAAAGGATTACCATGGGAAAAAGCCAAAGCATTTGATAATTCAGCTGCTATAGGAAAATTCATAGATATCACTCCAGCCTTCAATAAAAAAAATATCAACTTTAGTTTTTATAAAAATAAAGAAATGGTACAGCAAGCCATTAGCAGCCAGATGATATTTAGTTTTGATTTTATTATTGCCCATATTTCTAATTACTTTTCACTAAACATCGGCGATTTAATTTTTACCGGCACACCTTCAGGCGTTGGTGAATGCGTAGTAGGCGACGATCTGGAAGCTTTTATAGAAAAAGAAATGTTGCTGAAACTGGAAATAAAATAAGTAATAATTTCATTCAATTTTATTGGTATTGTTGCCCGGGCAAGGAATCAGGTAAGTGGAACATTGTTGTGTCACTCACTTGTACTTTTTCAGCTCTTTGGTACTCCTCTTCAATTCGCAGGGGTACTTGTTTTATTTGTAGCACAATACAGGGTTACAATTTAATACAGCAGCAAATAAATAATAAACCTACGCCAATTAATACATCCGACATCAAAAAATCCAACATCATAGATTTTTTCTACTTTTGGTAGATGTTGAGCAACGATATTTTGGTAAAGGCCTATGAACTAATGTATACAGCCAAACTAATGGCAGATATTTATGAAGGGAACCGGCCAATCTGCAAATATGTTCATTCAACTTCAAGAGGTCACGAAGCCATACAATTAGCAACTGCATTTCAATTATTACCCAGCGATTATGTAAGCCCTTATTACCGGGACGATAGTTTACTATTGGGCCTTGGTTTTTCGCCTTACCAGTTAATGCTACAGTTGTTGGCAAAAGGCAACGATATTTTTACAGGCGGCAGAGAGTATTATTCGCATCCAAATTATAAAGGAAATGATAAGCCCACCATCATTCACCAAAGCAGTGCCACTGGCATGCAAGCCATACCCACAACGGGTATTGCACAAGCCATAAAATATATAGAAACAATGAAAAGCAAGGGCACGCCGCTTTTCGCCACGCCATCTTCAGCACCAACATTAAATGACGTTCCTTTACCGGAGCAGAAAAATTTCGGAAGTCAAGTTGTTCTGTGCTCTTTAGGAGATGCAGCAGTAACCGAAGGAGAAGTAAGTGAAGCATTTCAATTTGCTGCGTTGCATCACTTGCCCATTATTTTTTTGGTGCAGGATAATAATTGGGGCATCAGTGTAACAGCCCGGGAGGCCAGAACTACAAATGCTGCTGAATACATAAAAGGTTTTAAGGGTATTAAAAGCATCAGCATTGATGGAAGCGATTTTATAGAAAGCTACCATGCAATGAAAAATGTAGTGGATGAAGTAAGAATGCTGAGGCAACCTTACCTGGTACATGCTACCGTTGCATTGATTGGCCATCATACCAGTGGCGTGCGCAAAGATTCTTACAAGTCTGCTGATGAGCAAACTATGTACATTAACAACGACCCCATACCAAGATTAAGGTCGAAATTACTGGAAACCGGCATGGACGAAACTCTGTTGCAGGAAATAGAAACTCAGTTATTTATTGCTACCGCAAAGCAATTTGCCGATGCAGTAGCCGCACCGGAACCAGATGTAGCTACAGTAGAAGACTTTATTTTTGTCCCCACTTTGATAACGGAAGAGAAAGGAGAACGCAGTCCGGCTGGTAAAGAAAAAATCTTAATGGTAGATGCAGCTTTATTTGCCATCAGGGAAATAATGGAAGCCTATCCCGAAGCTGTTTTATATGGTCAGGATGTAGGACGTAGACTGGGCGGCGTTTTTAGGGAGACGGCTACTTTAGCGGAACAGTTTGGCGATCATCGGGTATACAATACCGCTATACAAGAAGCATATATTATTGGTTCTACAGTTGGGATGAGTGCAGTTGGGATAAAACCTATAGTAGAAGTGCAGTTTGCAGATTATGTTTATCCTGGCTTCAACCAACTGGTTACCGAAATTTCAAAAAGCTGTTACCTCAGTTGTGGCAAATTTCCCGTACAATCCCTCATAAGGATACCGGTAGGCGCTTATGGTGGTGGTGGTCCTTATCACAGTGGCAGCATAGAAAGTACTTTGCTTACTATCAAGGGAATTAAAATTGTATATCCAAGTAATGCTGCCGATATGAAAGGGTTATTAAAAGCGGCATTTTTAGATCCGAACCCGGTAATAATGCTGGAGCATAAAGGGTTGTACTGGGGTAAAGTACCAGGTACTGAAGATGCCAAAGCTATTGAACCATCTGCAGATTATATTATTCCGCTTGGTAAAGCAAAGGTTATTTTAAAGGCTGATAAATTGTGCATTGCTAACGGCAAAACTTGTTGTGTAATTACTTACGGCATGGGAATATACTGGGCAAAAGCAGCAGCAAAAAAATTGGATGGCTTAATAGAAATTGTAGACCTGCGTACTTTATTTCCGTTGGATGAAGCGTTGATTTTTACTACCGTTAAAGCACATGGAAAATGTTTATTAGTAACCGAAGAGCAGCAAAATAATTCCTTTTTAGAGGCCCTGGCTGGCAGAATATCAAAGGCCTGTTTTAGTTTTCTGGATGGGCCGGTAGAGGTTTTAGGGGCATTAAACCTGCCGGCAGTTCCAATGAATACTGCATTGGAAAATGCCATGTTACCCAATGCCGTCAAAGTTTATGAAAGGCTAATACAACTTTTAAACAGCTAAGCATTTACCTTTTCACAAAAACGCCTATATTTGCACCCCGATTTGTCGGGGTAGCCGTTGCTGCGGCTGCTTAGGGCGTCGGACGGCAGCTCAGCACTGCAGAATAAATCTTGAAAAAATATTTGTCGGGGTAGCTCAGCTGGTTAGAGCATCGGATTCATAACCCGAAGGTCGGCAGTTCAAGTCTGCTTCCCGATACTAAGCCCCTTAATGAGGGGCTTTTTTAATTTTATTTTCAAAGTTCATTATTATACCTAAAGTTTCAGCTCTTTTTCTTATCGGCCACTAACAAAATAACACCCGCAGCCAAAGCAATCCCACCGGCATAGAATGGCCAACCTACTGATTTTTTTTCCTGTTTATTGATTTCGAGTGGCCCGAGATCAATCAATTTTTTTTTCTGTGTAAAATTAAAGCCTTTAAAAACGAACATCAAAATGCCGGCAACAATTAAAATAATTCCAATAATTGTCATGCGAATGGTTTATTAAGTTAATAAATACTTACAAGCCATAAACAATGATGGTGCCAAGGCTAATTTACTTGCAAAACGTGGTATATAAACCCCAATTTAAATTTGTAAATGAACAAATAAACCAATAATAACTGGCATGAAATTTTATCAATTATAAAAAAAACTTTTTGATATGGAAAATACAAAAGCAACAATAGAAACTTTAAATGATCTGATAATGATCAATAACGACCGCATTGCCGGTTATGAAAAAGCAATAGAAGAATTGAACGGTAAAGAAACAGACCTTACGGTATTGTTTGATCAGATGATTGATGAAAGCCGGGAAATGCGCAACGCATTGGGCAGAGAAATTCAGGTATTGGGAGGTGAAATGGCTGAAGGCACAATGACCAGTGGCAAAATTTACCGGGCGTGGATGGACATTAAAGCCGTTTTTACAGGCCACGACAGGCATACAGTTTTGGAAAATTGCCATACCGGCGAACATGCTGCGCAGAGAGCTTATAGTGACGCATTGGAAGAAGAAACCATGCCCCATTTTCTTAGAAACATGATCAGTAACCAGCAACAAACATTGCAATCTTCTCATGATGAAATTAAAGCCTTAACGGAACAGACGGCGTAATACAATCCGTTATATTATACAATCCTCTGCATAAGGGGGTTGTATTTTTTTTGCAGCAGTATATGGTATTCACTGAATTTTTTGTTCAAAATTATATCATTTTTTCTTGCAAAAATTTGTGTACGGTGCACTGGTAATTCCGTTTTAGAATCTTGATACAGTCACAAAAAAATTTTACATTAACAGAATTCCTCCAGAATCAGTTATTAACCTTGCATTAAATTTAACTTGTTTACACAGCAGTAAGTTTCTTTATTTACTCAGTTTGAAATACTAAATTGTGTAACCGATTATCTTTAAAACAAATGGTAATTATTGATGAATAAACTATGCTTGTTGATAGTACTGTTTTTATTGCCCTTTTTTTTGAAGGCACAAAATAAGAATGTTGCATATTTTTTAAATGAAGGTTTAAAAAACAATGCTGCCATTGCAGAAAACACGAATCTGCAGCAATTTTTTCAAATACAAAATGAAATTATTACGGCACAAAATAAAAAGCCGCAGGTAAACTTTACGGGGGATTATTTATTTGCTCCCTATTTTTTTAATAATGGCCGGTTGATTAGTATTACCCCAAATCCTTCATCCAAAGCTTATGGTTATGATGCTGGTTTAACCAACGGAGGTTTGTATGCAGCACAGGTAAACCTTGCAGTACCACTCTTCAATAATGAAATTATTAAACCTCTGTACGAGCAGAATAAAATACAGAGCCAGGTTTCAGCAAATAACCGCAGGCAGTTAGAACAAGACCTTAAAAAAAATATCATTGACCAATACATTATAACTTACCAGTTTCAGGAACAAAAAAATTATTTGCAAAAAATAATCAATCAGTTAGAAACGAGAAAACCTTATGTAACAGCATTGGTAAAACAAGGTTTGCTACAACAAAATGATTACTTGTTGCTGGATATTCAACAAACCACCAACAGCAACGATTTGCTACAGTTGCAGTTTGCATATAACAATGGTTTGGGATTACTTAAAAATCTGGCTGCTATTGCAGACACTGCAACTTTTAACCTGGATGCCCCCGAAATGTTACTGCTGCCTGCACCAGCTGAATATTATTATGCTCAAAAATTCAGGCTGGATAGCCTCAACCTGGTGGCAGCACAAAATGTTTTCAACACAAAATATAAAACACAGGTAAGTGCATTGGTATCTTCGGGTATTAATGCGGCCGATATCGCTAACCTGCCGCATAATGTTGGCCTTAGTGCAGGGTTGCATGTGGCCATACCCATTTATGATGGCAAACAAAAAAAATTAAACGACCGTCAACACAATGTTTTGCTCGCCAATCTGCAGGCTTACAGAAATAATGTTGTGCTAATACAGCAAAACAACCTGCGTAACGCTAAGCAACAAATTGTGCAATGGCAACAAACCATCGGGTTGCTTAACCTTCAAATACAAAAGCAGGAGCTTTTGCTGGACATCATTAAAGATAAAGTGATAAAGGGACAGGTAACGGTAATGGATTATATCAATGCTTTACAGGATTATGCTATAACGCAAAAGAATAAAGCACTGGCAGCAACCAATGTTTTGCTATATACCAATCAATTCAATTATTATAACTGGTAAACTTTTTTGATGATGCGATTATTACGAAATATATGGATGGTACTTTTTATAATGACAGGTTTGTTGCCTGCCTGTAAACAAAAAGAAACTGTTGCGGAAGTGCCAGAGCCTACCAAAACAAAGGTTACCATTGTGCAGCCCGTTCAACAATCGCTAACTGATTTTTTAGATTTGAATGGCAATACTATTTTTCAAAAAAAGGTAGTGGTGAGGGCAAATATTACAGGCTATATTATTGCTATGCCCTGGAAGGCGGGCGACCGCATTTCATCCGGTATGGTATTTTGTTCTATTAAAACAAAAGAGCAGGATGCACTTAAAAATATTGACCAGCGGGAGCCTTCGTTAAAACAGTTTCAGCAGCCTATTAAAGTTACCACCAGTGCAGCCGGCTTTATTACTGTAGTAAATTATATACCCGGCGACTTTGTAAATGAAGGAGATATATTGGCTACTATCACAGTACCCTCCTCGCTGGTGCTTTCCGTTAATGTACCGTATGAGTATCATCAGTTTGTGTATAATGGCCGCAGTTGCCAGGTAGTGCTGCCGGATGGAAAAAAAATAAATGCTTCCATAACCTTAAGTATTCCTGTTATTGATGCAGCCTCACAAACACAACAATTTTTTATTCATTTACCAGCCAGCCAGCAATTGCCTGAAAACATGAACCTATTGGTGAGGATACCGATGAAGGAAAAAATAAATGCGCTTTGCTTACCTCTTACAGCAATTCAAACCAACGAAACGCAGGATGAATTTTGGGTGATGAAGCTG
>JANYFT010000062.1 GCA_025359625.1 Ferruginibacter sp. | reverse complement strand
AAGGCGCTTAAGCATTTTTCGAATATTTTTTATTTTTCGCCATCCTTTCAAAGTAGTTATAGCCTGTAGCTTTTCTATCATGTCTAAACACTTGCGCAAACTGTCCCACAGCAAATTAAGATCGGTCGGAAAATGTACATTGGTTTCAAGGGCATAGCTGTCGGTTTTCAATTTGAATGACTCAGCTTCTTTTTTTTTAACAAGATGATGACCGGCATCTACTACAAGCTGGTTTATCTGCTGCAATAATACTCCATCAATCAAACTTACATTGTCTAAAATACTTTGGTAGTTGAATTCTATTTTTTCATCTTCAATAAATGCACTCGCATGTACGCCCATTACCCTACGAACAAGTTCATGGTGGTTACTCCATGTTTCCAGTGTATCCCAGTTGGTGCCACAAGCATTGCGAACTACTGCAAGCACAAGTATGTGCCACAGATCCATTCCTTTTCTGCCTGTTTTCTTTTTACCGCTGCATATCTTTTTTTCAAGTATCTCAAATACCTTTTCATTTAGTGCAGGCGTAATGAAAATGTATTGCAAAGCCATTAGAACAGGCGGTAACTCATCACGGCTCTTCAACGGAAATTTCACATCTGCTATTGCTACTGTCCTAAGGTTCATTTGCTGTTCAAAACGTTGGCGCATATACGAATGTTTTTATGGCCAATAATCAGCAAAAATCATACTGCAATGCAGCAAAATCAACACTTGCTAACAGTTGTTTATAACTAAATTTATGCTGTAACTGTTGATGGTAAAGAGTTACAGCGTTTTCTTGCAGACACTAAATAATATAATACTTCTGTTTGTGAAGGAACCAGCGAAACAATGCGTTGAGGAGTAAATGATAAATCAGGGGGAGCAAACAATATCATTACCTAAAAATATTGCATACACTTTTATTATAAAAAAAAACTTCCGCAGTTATTACGCTGCGAAAGTTTTTTTTAAAATACTTTTGAGGGGGAACCTCTGCAGAAATAATTTATTTCTGGCTTCAGTGTTTTAGTCTTTCCCTGTCTTTCAACAGTTTTAGGATAATTGGTTACGGTTTACTCAGGATATTGAGTTGGTCATTTTCTTCAGGATACTGGATAATTCAGTAATCTTTGGATTTTTAATTTTTCACAATGCTGGTCAGGCATTTAGGATATAAGATTTTTTAAAAAGAAGTTGACTGATATTGGATTTAACTTTTAGAGTTTTATCAGGATATTTGGATATGATTGATAATTAATTTCTATCAATCAACTTCTGGTACAAAGATGCAACAGTTAAGGGTATGGTACAAGAGCATAATTGCTCTTTTATTACTGTTCAGTAAATACTGGTTATAAAGTAATAATGCCCGAAGCAGGCACGTGGGCTTACTATCAAATAAATCGTAAAAATACTTAGACGGGTGAATTTGAAATAAAACGGAGGAGGTGTAAAAAGAAAAACTTCCACAAGCTACTAGTTTTTCATAGTTGTGGAAGTAGATTTTTTAGCTAACTCAGTTAGCCTTGTCAGGATTGAATGGGTTGAGGAAAGTCCTCTCCAGAAAAATGTTTAATGATTTTATCTGGCTTCAGTGTTTCGGTCTTTGTGTCATCATCGCTTGTTACGGCATAGACAAGGATATTGGTTTTGTTGGTTTTTGGATCATCATCGCTTGTTACAGCATAGTTCCGGGATATTGGTTTTGTTTGGTCTTTGTGTCATCATCGCTTGTTACGGCATAGACAAGGATATTGGTTTTGTTGGTTTTGGATCATCATCGCTTTTTACAGCATAGTTCCGGGATATTGGTTTTGTTCGGTCTTTTGAGTCATCATCGCTTTTTACTGCATAGGCTCAGAATTTTGGATCTTGTGTTTTCAGTAGGAATTCGATTATTGTTTTGTTATGGATTTTTTGATTTGATTGTTATGATTATTCACCGATAACTTTCTGATACAAAGATGCGATAGTATACTATAATGAACAAGAGCAGCATTACTCTTTTTTTTGCATACACTAATTACGTCTGGTATAGTGTTATTCCAAATTACTTATAGGGATTTTACGTGGCAAATAAAAACTTTGTCGTCGCTGAAGGGGAGATCATGGCACCAGAATAGAAAGTAGACTTCGATAAAGAAAATATTTCCCAACAGCCACAAAAGAAAAGCGATAGCATATATTATCAGATATGAAAATTAATCTTCTTATACGGCAGAAAAAGTAAAATATTAAGGGAATAAAAAAGCTAAGGAAGGTGCATGGTATAAAAAGAAAAACTTCCACAAGCTACTAGTTTTTCATAGTTTGTGGAAGTAACAATTTTACTGTTTTTAACCGTAACCGGTTGTTTCAGGATTACATTTTTTTGCGGGGTTAACGCTCCAGAAAAATCGTGATAAATGAATTATCTGGTTTCAGTGTTTCGGTCTTTTTTTTGTCATCATCGCTTGTTACGGCATAGACAAGGATATTGGTTTTGTTGGTTTTGGATCATCATCGCTTGTTACAGCATAGCTCCGGGATATTGGTTTTGTTTGGTCTTTAGGTCATCATCGCTTTTTAAAGCATAGACAAGGATATTGGTTTTGTTGGTTTTTGGATCATCATCGCTTGTTACAGCATAGCTCCGGGATATTGGTCTTGTTTGGTTTTTTGAGTCATCATCGCTTTTTAAGGCATAGTCTCAGGATGTTGGATTTGTCGTTTTCAATAGGAATTCGATTATTGTTTGTTATGGATTTTGGATTTGATTATTATGATTATTCATCGATAACTTTCTGATACAAAGATGCGGCAGTTACGCATGGTATACAAGAGCAGCATTACTCAATTTTAAGCGTTCACTTAATACGCATGGCATCGTATTATTACAGTCATTTAAGAAAGGATTATACGTAGCGGCTTAAATGAAGCCCATTCGCTGATACTGTGCAGGAGTAAATTATGGAGAGAGTATGTAAAAAAAAACTTCCACAAGCTACTAGTTTTTCATAGTCTGTGGAAGTAACATTTCTACTCTTGTAAGCCTTGCCAGGCTGGTTAGGAATTACAATCTTTTTGCGGGGTAACTACCGTTCCTGGTCTTTTGCCATTATCGCTTTTTACAGCATAGGCTTAGGATATTGGTTTGTTGGTTTTGGATCATCATCGCTTTTAACAGCATAGTTCCGGGGATATTGGTGTTTGGTTTTTTGAGTCATTATCGCTTTGTAAGGCATAGTCTCAGCATTTTTGGATCTTGCGTTTTCAGTAGGAATCAGGTTGGTTGTTTTTCTTATGGATAATGGTTTTTTTGTTGGTTAAACATTGGTATTGAAAAAGAAAAATAAGAAGTTGACTGATATTGGATTGGTTTTGGCTTTTCAGCGATTCTGGATTTTAGCTTATTTTTTGGTTTATCAGGATGTTTGGATATGATTGATATTAATTCCTATCAATCAACTTCTGACACAAAGATGCGACAGTTATGTTTGCCACACAATAGCATTTTTGCTCTTTTTTAACAGTTGTGTAAATACTAAAAACAGCGTAATTGTGCAGAAAAATTATAAGGATACCTACTTAAAATGTAAAAGTAAAACTACTATTTAAAGGCTACCCTCTATGACAGATAAAAATACTGCATCGTTTAAATGTAGTATGCATCTGTGTTTCAGGCTCTTTGTTGTAATTAAATAGTAAATACGGTATTTACTTTGTAAGGCTTTGAATAATATCATATTTAGTGATGATGTGGAAAGCACCGGTTTCATCCTTGCTTAAAACAGCTCCATTTTCTTTATTGATGAAAGCGCTTAGCCTTTCAACTGATGCATCAAACGCCACTTCAGGATATGTCTTTTCCATTACAGAAGCTACTGGTTGTAATTTTACATTTGAATCATTCAGGATTTTGTTGAATAAGCCACTTTCTGAAATAGCTCCAATACTTATACCATTACTTATAACCGGGATATTTTCTATATCATATTTTTTCATAAGTCCAATAGCCTCAGTTACTGTTTGTGAAGGAGTTAGTGTAATTAATTTTTGTGATCCTCTTCCATTAATAAGGTCTTTAAAAGTCTTCATCTCTAAAAACCCCCGTTCCAGCATCCATTCGTCGTTGTACACTTTACCCACGTACCTGCTTCCATGGTCATGAAATATCAATACTACCACATCGTCTTTTTTCAATTGATCTTTTAACTGCAGCATTCCCTGCAAACAACTGCCTGCACTATAGCCGCAAAAAAGGCCCTCTTCTTTGGCAATACGCCTGGCCATCAGCGCTCCATCTTTGTCCGTAACCTTTGTAAAGGCATCAATTACGCTCATGTCGTAATTGGCAGGGATAAAGTCTTCCCCAAAACCTTCACTAATATAAGGATACACTTCTTTATAATCAAGTTCGCCTGTCTCAAAATATTTTTTAAGTAAAGAACCATAACTATCTATTGCCCATACTTTTATATTATTATTTTTTTCTTTTAAAAACTTCCCTGTTCCAACAATGGTACCGCCGGTTCCGGTTGCAACAACCAGGTGTGTAACCTTGCCTTCGGTTTGTTCCCAAATCTCGGGGCCTGTTTGTTCATAGTGTGCTTCCCGGTTGGCTAAATTGTCATATTGATTTACATACCAGCTATTAGGAACTTCGGTAGCAAGGCGCTTACTTACAGAATAATAGGAACGTGGGTCGGCAGGATCCACATTGGTCGGGCACACAATTACTTCAGCCCCTACAGCTTTTAGTATGTCTGCTTTTTCTTTTGATTGTTTATCGGTAGTAGTGAAAATGCATTTATATCCTTTTACACAAGCCGCCAATGCAAGTCCCATACCTGTATTGCCACTGGTACCTTCAATGATGGTGCCTCCCGGTTTTATTTTGCCTTCCTGCTCTGCTACTTCCAGCATTTTTAAAGCCATCCTATCTTTAATACTATTGCCAGGATTAAAATATTCCACTTTGGCCAATACTGTGCAGGGAAGATCTTTGGTAATTTTATTTAGTTTAATAAGGGGCGTATTGCCAATGGTATCCAAAATACTGTTAAGCCACATATATTTTATTTTAGCGCAAAGGTAAATTTATTCAGGTAGGAGGCTGATAAAAAGTATCGGAAGATCAGTCAAGTAAGTTGTTGATATGGCTTTGTTGCATGAATGTGTGTGTTGATAAGTTTTATTATTTCAAAAAAGGTTGAATGTTACCCACATGAGTTAAAATAAAGGATATAGTTAATTTATTTAGTTGTTGCGAAACAATTGCTAACAAAAAACTATATCCTTTGATTAAAGATAAATACAAAGTAACAAACTGGCCAGCCTATAATGAAGGTTTGAAACAACGTGGTTCTTTA
>JANYFT010000314.1 GCA_025359625.1 Ferruginibacter sp. | reverse complement strand
TACATCGCCTAGCAACAAAACTTCTATAATACTAAAATGCGCTAGCAAACCTTCGGGTAAAATATGGCTTAGTATATCTTGTTCCAATCCTTTTTTAAACAAATTTATACCTTGCTCCCCAATAAATAAAACTGAGCCATTGAAATACAACTGTTCAAACGTGCGACGCCTGTGAAGCTTAACCAGGGTACTATTGTTTGTCAACAAAAAATACACACAAACTAACGCCCCTTAGTTTTTGAAACGTTATTTTTACACCTTAATTAAAACCGATTGTTTATGCAGTTTCAACTTTCTGAAGAGCACCTGATGATTCAAAAAGCGGCGAGGGATTTTGCCGTAAACGAGTGTCTTCCCGGCGTTATTGAAAGGGATGAATTACAAAAATTTCCGAAAGAGCAAATTGAAAAACTGGCCGAACTTGGTTTTATGGGCATGATGGTAAAACCGGAATATGGCGGTAGTGGAATGGATACCATTAGTTATGTGCTGGCGATGGAAGAAATTAGTAAAGTGGATGCCAGCGTGAGTGTTTGCATGAGCGTTAACAACAGCCTGGTATGCTATGGCCTGCAGGAATATGCCAATGAGGAACAACGGCAAAAATATTTAATTCCATTAGCGCAGGGAAAAAAAGACGGCGAACTATACATCGGCGCTTTTTTGCTTAGTGAGCCGGAAGCCGGTAGTGACGCCACTTCGCAACAAACTACTGCTGAAGACAAGGGTGATTATTATTTATTGAACGGCACCAAAAACTGGATCACCAATGGCAACAGCGCCAGTGTGTATTTAGTGATTGCGCAAACAGATGTGGGCAAAGGAAGCCATGGCATCAATGCTTTTATAGTGGAGAAGAATTGGCCAGGTGTAGTGGTAGGTGCTAAAGAAAATAAACTCGGCATCAGGGGAAGCGATACGCATACCATTTTGTTTAATGACGTTAAAGTGCCCAAAGAAAACCGTATTGGTGAAGATGGTTTTGGGTTTAAGTTTGCGATGAAAACATTGGCAGGTGGCCGCATCGGTATTGCATCGCAGGCATTGGGCATTGCGAGTGGGGCGTATGAAAGGTCGGTGGCTTACAGCAAGCAACGCAAAGCTTTTGGCACAGAGATAATGCACCACCAGATTATACAATTTAAACTGGCAGATATGGCTACTAAAATTGAGTGTGCCCGGTTACTTTGTTTTAAAGCCGCCTGGGAAAAAGACCAGCACATAGACTATACCGTTAGTGGAAGCATGGCTAAAGTGTTTGCCAGTGAAACTGCTATGTGGACCGCCACCGAAGCGGTGCAAATTCATGGTGGCTATGGTTTTGTAAAAGAATATCATGTGGAGAGATTGATGAGAGATGCCAAGATCACACAGATTTATGAGGGTACCAGCGAGGTGCAGCGGATTGTTATCAGCAGGAGTATTTTGAAGTAACAATTCCCCTCCGCCCCTAAAAGGGAACTGCTTATTCGATAAATCATAGATAGTAAGTGCAAGTGATATTTTCGTTTGCACTTTTTTATTGCATTATTCCTTTGCGATACCTTTGCTTCCTTAATTGAAAATAAATATATGGCTGTCAATATAGAAAAATATTCCTCCCTATTAAATGAACTAAAAGGGAAAGCAACCCTTATTGCTGTAAGCAAAACCAAGCCGGTTGAAGATATACAGGCTTTGTACGATTTGGGGCAAAGGGATTTTGGTGAAAATTATGTGCAGGAAATGGTGGATAAGCAAGCGGTATTGCCCAAAGATATCCACTGGCATTTTATTGGGCACCTGCAAAGCAATAAAGTGAAATTCATTGCTCCGTTTGTGCATTTGGTTCATGGTGCAGACAGTGTTGGTTTATTAAAAGAAATCAATAAGGAAGGTTCTAAAAATAATAAGATCATTGATTGCCTGCTTCAAATTCATATTGCCAAAGAAGAAACAAAATTTGGTTTGGATGCGGAGGAATTAAAGCAGGTTATGGCGAACGTTGAACAATTTAAAAATGTGCAACTTAAAGGATTAATGGGCATGGCTTCTTTTTCGGATGATTTGAATTTGGTTAGAAATGAATTTAGCACCTTGCTGTCTTTATACACTGAGCATCCTCAGTTTTCGATTCTCTCAATGGGCATGAGCGGTGATTATACAATTGCTATTGAAGAAGGGAGCAATATGGTTCGCATCGGTAGCTTACTTTTTGGAGAAAGAAATTATTCAAAACCATTCTTGTCCGGTAAAAATATGCAATAAAATAGCTGTACCCTTTACAGGACAAGAGTTTTATCGAAAAAAAAAGGTGTACAAAAAATGGAGGTAGCTTGCATAGGTTATTTTATGGGCTAAATGCCAAAGGGGTATTATT
>JANYFT010000293.1 GCA_025359625.1 Ferruginibacter sp. | reverse complement strand
ATAGAAACCATTGCTACAGATGAAAGCTGGCAAACCGCCCCAGGCCCTGTGGTAAAAAATAATGTATATCTCGGCGAAGAATACGATGCCAGGTTAGAAAAAAATTTTTCTGATAAATCAGGATGGAAAATTGTTGCCAGAACAAAGGGTCCATCAGGAACTTTAATTGCACAAATGCAAGCACCCATCCGCATTACCAGAGTAATACAACCCGTAAGCATACACGAAATTGGTAAAGACACTTTTATTGTTGACATAGGACAAAATTTTGCTGGTGTAGCAAGGATAAAAGTGACCGGAGCAGCAGGTACAAAAGTAAGTATGCGGTACGCCGAAATATTGCATGCCGATGGGTCCTTAAACTGGATGACTACCACAGCAGGGCATATAAAAGAGATGTGGAATTTAAGTGGCGGCCCCGGTGCACCCAAAACCGCCTGGCAGCAGGATGAGTATATTTTAAAAGGCAATGGAGTAGAAGTGTGGAACCCTCGTTTTACATTTCATGCATTTAGGTATGTAGAAATTACCGGCTGGCCGGGTAAGCCAACCTTGCAGGATATTGAAGGTTTACGCATGAACAGCGATGTAGAAAAAGATGGAGATTTTACTTGCTCTAATGATATGTTTAACACCCTCCATTCTACCATACAATGGACATTTTTAAGCAATATTTTTAGTGTGCAATCTGATTGCCCCGGCAGAGAAAAGATGGGCTATGGTGCAGATATTGTAGCCACCGCCGGAGCTTATTGTTACAATTACAATATGGCGAATTTTTATGAAAAAACGATTCAGGATTTTGCCAACGATCAGCAACCTGATGGGGGCTTAACAGAAATTGCTCCCTACACCGGCATTGCCGACAGGGGCTATGGTGGCCAATCTGGCCCGTTGGGATGGCAACTGGCTTTTTGCTATTTACAAAAAAAGCTCTACGATCAATACGGGGATAAGCGAAATATTGAACAGCAATATCCTGTATTTAAAAAACAACTGGAGTTTTTACAGGCCAATACGAAGGAGGGTTTATACCATTGGGATATTGGCGACCATGAGGCCATTGACCCAAGGGCAGAAGCATTTTCTGCTGCCTGTTTTTATTATCACCATGTTTTACTGGCAACTGAATTTGCAGCCATACTCAATAATAAAGACGACTCGGTACAATACGCAAAAATTGCCCTCGCTATAAAAAACGCCATTGTAAAAAAATACCTGGTACCTGCTACAGGCAGGTTCGATAATGCTACACAAGCAGCACAAATTTTTGCATTGTGGTATAATTTATCGCCGGAAAAAGAAAATACTTTTGATGTGTTGCTAAAAGAAATTGAAAGGCATAACGGGCATTTATCTACCGGTATTTTTAGTACCATGATGCTATTTGATGTGCTGGCACAAAATGATAATAACGGGTTAGCCTACAGCATTGCCAACCAGAAAACTTTTCCGGGCTGGGGTTATATGCTGACCAATGATGCTACCACTTTGTGGGAGTCGTGGGCTAAGCCAGAATCCAGTTCCTACAATCACCCTATGTTTGGTTCGGTAGATGAATGGTTTTATAAATCACTGTTAGGTATAAACGCTGCATCGCCTGGCTTTAAAAAAATTATTATCAAACCACAGCCTGCAGAACTTACCTGGGCAAAGGGGACATATCAATCAGTACATGGATCAGTTAAAAGCGATTGGAAAAAAGAAGGCAATCGTTTTCAATTACAGGTTTCTATCCCGGTAAATACTACTGCGGAAATTTGGTTGCCTGCTAAAGAAAATGCTATTATCACCGAAGGCGGAAAAAGTATAGCTGCATCAAATGAAATTAAATTACTGCGATACGAAAAAGGATATGCAGTTTTTGCATTGGGCTCGGGCGATTATAAATTTGTAACAGAGACTAAATAAGTTGCTGCCTTATCAATAAAAGAAAAACCATAATGAGCATTGTAACCATTTTTAAATAGCATGAACAAAACATGCAGGAGCATACCAACAAAAATTCCATCTGACATTTAAACAAGAAAACTTCGAAAAAACAAATCATGAAAAAAAGAACATTTTTATTTTCTCTGTGCTTTCTTGCAACCGCTGGTTATTGCGCAACCTGTTTTTAACATTAAAAATTTTGGGGCTGTTGCCGATGGTAGCACAATTAATACAAAAGCATTTCAAACAGCCATTGATAGTTGTAATAAATCAGGTGGTGGTTCGGTAGTTGTGGGCGGTGGAGTTTATGTAACGGGTAGTTTGCAAATGAAAAGCAATGTTAACCTATCACCCTATCAGGGATGGGTAGGCGAAGAAGATGAAGGGCAGTTGAGTGCCACATATGTATTGCTTGCCATGGGATTGTTTGAAGTAGATGGCGGGTGTGCAATAAAGCCTTTTTACAATGTAAGTACCCCTGTATTTGATGCTATTACAATAAAGCTCGACACAAAATATTATCCCGGCAAATCGTTTACGATTATTTGTAAAAATAATAAACCAAATAATAAATACATCCAATCAGCATCACTCAACGGAGTTGCTGTTAACAGGGCCTGGCTTTATCACGAAGAAATTGTAAAAGGAGGAAAGCTGGAATTAACGCTCGGCCCATTACCAAATAAAGCATGGGGCACTATATTGTCGCCGGTTAATAATCCACTTAAAAATTAAAACACCTCTCACAATTATATGCAGCAGTATACTTTATTATTCAAAAAAAAATGGCAGATACTTTATATTTCCATTTTATTTTCCACGGCAGTTTTTTGTCAGCCCACCCAGGACAATCCTACAGATACTATTACATCTACTGAGCACATTTTTATGGTGGGTAACTCTATTACCTACGCAGGGGAATGGGCCAAATTGCTCAATAGAAACGATGTAATTAATTGGGGTAACAGGTTTATTAAACTATTCAACAATGTATCCATTCATTTAGAAGCGGGAGCTGAATTGAAATGACAGCCCCAAACCTTCAACTTTATACCGGTGTTGCATTGAACACTACTGCGTTTGGCAAAAAAGGTTTACCGTATAAAGAATATGCAGGAATTTGTCTTGAATGCCAGGGCTTTTCAGATGCGATGAATCATAAAGGTTTCAAATCAATCATGATTGAACCGGGAGAAATTTTTGAACAATCAACAGAGTATCGTTTTGGCACAACGTAATTTTCTCCGTTCCCAATATAAGTATGTTTGAAAATGCTTTATAAATTATCCAATCAAATTTTTCTATAATAGCTTTATGACCGAAACATTATCTTTATTTCTTAATTTTCACCAAATGATATTTTCAAAATCCGCTTTTCTTTTTTTGCTTTGCTTTGTTAGCTGTAGTTTGTTTCCTCAGCAAACACAGCCCATAAATAAAATTGAAAACAATATTTATACAATCACCTGGAAGTTGCCGGTGAAAGAGTTTTGTTACACCTTAAAAGATGATTGAAATGAATTTCTTTTATCTCTTCCATCTTTTGAAATTGATGAAAAAAAATCTTTGGCTATCCTCAAAAATTTAAAAATAATTTCATCAGATAAATTAAAAAATGATGTAACGGAATATGCACTCGAAGGAAGTTTTATAAACAATCCGGCGTTATCATTAAAAATTATTTTTCAAACCACCGGCTAATGAAGTGGTGAGATTTCAATACTCGCTGTCTTGTAACAGCAATATATCGCTTACAAAAAAACATGGTAACGATAATATCTATTACTTCTCTTTTGCCGCAGTAAATAATAAAATTAAAGAGGTGCGCTTATCGGAATTTAATGAACGTTTTCACGCCACACATCTCACCGAATACAATTTAGGAGAACGTTGTTTTGCAGACGAATCATCTTTTATGGGGCCAATGGCGGTTTGTAAAGACGGGCAATATCGTTACCTCGCTGCGTATGAACATGGCTCGCAATATCCAGATCATTTTTTTGAATTCAATTGGGTAAAATTAACAACGTAACACTGTCTTCAGTAAAAGGAAATTATTTGAAAGATCAGCCGGCCAATAATTTTACGTCTGTGTGGTTTGAGTTTGCAGGTATAAAGGGGGATGAAAATAAACTGGCGAAAGGGTACCGCGATTTTGTATTGCATTATATCACTTCAAATAGCGAAAGCCGTAAGCCTTATATCTTTTATAATACATGGGGCCGCCAGGAAAGAGTGCAATGGACGGGCGAAAAATACCTGGCTTCCATGAAGCTTGACTGGACATTAAAGGAAATAGACCGTGCGCATGCAATGGGCGTGGAAGTATATGTGATAGATGCGGGGTGGTTTAAAAAGACAGGCGATTGGGAAGTGAACACAGATTTTTTTTCGGACGATTTGAAGGAAGTAAAAGCGAAGCTTGACAAATATAACATGAAGCTTGGGTTATGGTTCAGCCCTACAGTAGCGGCGCTTTCCAGCAAAATGTATCAAAGTAATTTATTAAACCGGATGTCTTTTAACGGTACGCAAAATGCGCCAAATGAAATATGTGAGACAGAGGAAAGCGTGGATATGTGCCTGGTAAGTGGTTACTGGAAAGACTTTGCTGATAAGTTGATAACCCTCGCCAAAGAGCTTGGTGTATTCTATTTTAAATGGGACGGCATCGGGCAGTATGGTTGTAACGACCCCGGTCATTTTCATGGAGGCAGCCAAAATTCTGCACAGGAAAGAAGTGAACGTTATGCATATTTACTACCTCAATATATGGCAAAGATCGTGGACAAGGTTTGCAAAGAAGTGCCTCAGTCTATTTTTGATTTTGATGTTACAGAAGATGGACGTTGTGTGGGCTTGCAATTTTTATCTGCGGGAAAATATTTTATTATCAACAACGGGCCATATTATCACAATTTTGATTTGGCGCCCATGTGGAAGAGTGTATTGCCGGGTGGCAATGCAAATATTTTCGTGCAGCCCGGCCCTGCCAGGGGATGGTTTGTAAGGTCTGTTTTAGATTATGATAAATGGATTCCTTCTATACTTTTTTTAACACATTACCAGCCTGATGAACCACGTAATTCGCAGATCATAAATATGGGTTCGCTAATACTTGGGCAGAATGGGATGTGGGGCGAAATCTTAAAAACATCTGATGCCGGCGTGAAGCTTTTTGATTCGGTTTTGACAAAATACAAACAACTAAGAGAAGATATCACGTCGGCTCAAATGGTGCAAACAGGCGAGCCCGGCGGCAGCCCCGAAATTTATGAAAAGATAAACCCCGCAACAGGAAAAGGATGTGTGGTAATGTTTGCGGGCAATGGAAAATATTCATACGTTACGCAACATCCGGTTGTTTCGCCGGTTTGGAAAAATGATGGAGTAGAAATAAAAAAAGATAACAAAGGAAGGGCGATAATCAATGCAACTTTTACTGAGCCATCCGCAAAGATTATACTTTTCGGGATTGATAAAGATGACTAAAAAAATAAGTGATGAACGAGAATGTATAAAGAAATAATTTAGTGATAATCCCGAAAACGTAATTTTTTAAAAAGTCATTTTTTCTACCTCGCAGCAATAATTAAACTCAACCCTATTAAATAAAGCAGCAACATAACATTTAAAACTGTTGAAGTTCCTTTAGGTGCATTTCGAAATT
>JANYFT010000273.1 GCA_025359625.1 Ferruginibacter sp. | reverse complement strand
TAAGAACTGGCGAATGAGCTGGCTTCTGACTCCACCTATAACTTTTCGGATTCCTATTTCTTTGCTTCTTTTTAGTGATTGAGCGATAGAAAGATTGATAAAATTTATGCAGGCAATAAGTAAGATAAAAATGCTGATACCTGTAAGAATGTAAGTATAGATTGGGTCGCTTGCTTCAGGTGTACCTTGATAAGCGGTATTGAGGTGCATTTGTGAAAATGGAATAAGTCCCCATTGAAATTTAGTGTCATAACCTGCTTCATGGTTCATATCAATTTCACTCTTAGCTTGTAATTGATATGTCTGCTCCATTTTGGTCGTTATGTTCTTTAAATTTGCAGCGGGATGTAAAACAAAGAAGGTAGGAAAGGAAAACCACATCCAGCCATTATCGGGGTTAACTTTTTCAAGGTATTTGAATGGGACTAAAATGCCGAATTTTATACTGGAGTTTTGGGGAGCCTGTTTGGCAACTCCAGTTATTGTGAAAGCCTCAAACTGGCCGTCTATTTGTAAATCAATTTTTTTGCCGATAACATCCGCTGTACCAAAATATTTCTTTGCAGTTTCTGTTGTTACCACCATCGAATTAAACCCTGAAAGCACAGTTCCGCTATTCCCGGCAATTAGGGGAAAAGAAAAAACTGAAAAGAAGTTTTCATCCACCCAGCATATATCTTCATTGAAAGTTTGGTTATCTTTCTTTACAACTATTTGTTTGTGGTTAACCCTTGTAAATTCCTCAATCTCAGGGATTGCCTGTTTAAATGCTGGCCCTTGCACCATTGCCGCAATCGCAGACTTTGTATCCATACCATCCTTCTCAATCCGGTCACATACTAACTGATAAATTCTGTCCTTTTTTTCGTGAAACCTGTCAAAACTTGTTTCATCTTTGGTGTATAATAGAATCAACATGCAACAGGTAAGCCCTATGCCAAGGCCAGAAATATTAATAATTGAAAAGACCTTATTTCTATTCAGATTCCTGATGGCAATTTTAAAGTAATTCTTAAACATCTTTTTATTACTTATTATTAAAAGCAAATATGGAATCAGTTAGTTAGTGTCTTAAATAAATATGTTGAATCAGGCCAAAGAGCTGACAGAAAGCAATTTAGAGGTGGTGAACTCTTTAACCTCCAATATGGCTGATTCAACATCCGGAAACAGGGTTTTATCATATTCAGCCTGTTTAATAATGATAACTTGCGACCTTTATAAAGATGTACTATCAAAAAAGCTACAAATGGACAAAATGAGGCGGTGGATACAAAAGTTATCAGATAACAGAATCGTAGTTCATACAGCATTTATTCTGCTCGCAGGATTAACCTTACTGCTTATAATTATTTATTATTTTGGCAACATGAGTGCCAGTGAAGGAAACCCAGGTTACATTTCTATTCTGTATTTTTTTGCCTGTGTTTATACCGGGCGCTGGATTTGTAAAACATGGTTCCTGAACAACAAGCTAATGATATTTTCAATATTCACATTACTTGGGTTTGTAGTTTTAATGTATGGAGGTAAATTGATTCTAAATACTTTGCTGCCTTTGAATCAAAAAAATATTGATGAATTTTTCTTCGCCATCACACCTCTTTTTATTACAGGAATGTTGATTGGAATCTTTGCACCAATGGTAAGAGCGTTGCTTAAAAAACAAGTAATGGAGGCAAGAAAAATGGCCGAACAAAAGCAGGGCGAATTAAATTTACTACAGACGCAGCTTAGTCCACATTTTCTTTTTAATACGCTTAATAATTTATACGGAATCTCCATTACTCAACATGAGAAAATACCCAGTCTTTTATTAAAGCTATCTGAGCTACTCAGGTATTCTGTTTACGAAACCAGACAATCATTTATACCTTTAAAGGAGGAGGTACAATATATCAACAACTATATTTCCTTTGAAAAAATAAGAATTGGAGAACGACTTAATTTAAAAGTGGAGATTGAAGAAATAATCAGCAATGAAAGTAAGATGGCCCCGATGCTATTGATAGTCTTTATAGAAAATGCTTTTAAGCATTCTAAAAATTCCTTCGCAAAAAAAATATTTATTGACATCAACTTAAAAATAATTGGTGAAAATATCATGTTCACAATATCTAATTCATATAGTAGTTTAAAGGAGAATAGTATTATGAGTAAAGATGGTGGGCTGGGTCTTGAGAATGTCAAAAGAAGATTGGAATTATTATATGCAGACGAATACTCTTTGAATGAAGAAAATTCTGACGATTTGTATTCAGTAAAACTTCAACTTAAAGTAAAATAATTATGTACAATTGTTTGATAGTAGATGATGAGCCGATAGCAATTGAAATAATTCAAAACTATTGCAATCATTTACCATTTTTGAAAGTTATTGGATGCTGTAGCAATACGCTGGAAGCAAAATCAGCATTGCAGAAACAAGAAATAAATATTTTGTTCCTGGATATCAATATGCCAGTGCTGGATGGGATTGCTTTTTTAAAAACACTCACACAACAACCCCAGGTTATTTTTACTACAGCTTACAAAGAGTATGCTATAAATGCTTTTGACTTATCTGCCTGTGATTATTTATTAAAACCTTTTTCGCTTGAACGCTTTATTATTGCAGTTGATAAAGCAATAGAGCGACTTGACAAAAAAGAAATTCATCCAGAGAATGTTTTTGAGAAAAGAGAAAATTTTTTCTTTATAAAATCAAATGGAAAAATCATTAAGATTCAACATGATGATTTTCTTCTTGCAGAAGCGCAAGGCAACTATATAAAAATAAGTTCCTCAAAAATTACCATCCTTGCAAATATGACTTTTGCAGATTTTGAAGAAATGCTTCCCAAGAACACTTTTATCCGTGTTCATCGTTCCTTCATCATCAATAAGTCAAAGATTTCATACATTGAAGGCAATACCGTATTTATTGCTAAAACTGAAATACCGATTGGTAGTGTTTATAAAGAGAACCTTATGAAAAACTTAGGGCTATGACAAGTTCAATAAAAAATGATATTGAAAACAGAAATGCAAAAGGAGTGAGAATTTAGATTGCCAATATCAACGTCACTCTCATTCCCTTTACCAATATGGACTACTTATAACCTCTTTTTCACCGAATATTTTGGCATCAATACATCTGTAAGGTCAAGAACAATATCATAAGTACCGGCTTCTGTTATTTTAATATTGTTTCCAAATAGGTCTAAAGCCTTGTCATTTCCATTATCGCCATAGTTAATATTCCAGTCATTATTAAATCTGAATTTCAATTCGCCTGTGCTTAATTTTATGTTGGCCAATATCCACAATCCATTTTTAAGAGTATCTTCTGTAAACTTAATGTCAGGTATGTTCTCTTCCCAGCCTTTTGATGTTGCATTTCCTATCAATCCCCAAGTTGGATAAAACCTTTTGGCAATTATGTTTTGTCCGCCCTGATGAATAATTAGTTCATTATAGACTCCATTATCATCTTTTGGAAACTCTAAAAAACCGTTGGCATCTTCTGCAAAGAAATAGTTTTCTTTTTCAGCTAACACTACTCCTTTTTGTTGTCCGGTTGCCTGTGCTGCAAGCCTCCCATTGTCTATTGTTATATACATGGAAAAGGTAGGGTTAACTGCGTAACACCCAACATATTTTGCCAATACTTCTTTACCAAGCTTGATTTCAAAAGGTATTTTATAAGGCTTGTCAAAAATGATATTAAGTAAGTTTTTAGAAACCAGCTCTACGTTTGCATTTTCTGTATTGTTCAGCAAAATAATACAAATATCTTCCTTTGGAATTCTTACAAAATTACTTCTATAACCAGCGGCTCCTCCACTGTGTGAAACAATTTTCTTTCCCTCGATAGAATTTATCATCCAACCATAACCGTAATTATTTTTAAATGACGTATAGGCTTTTTCGAGAGTTTTTTTAGTAACTATTTTAAAAGTTTGTAACCCCTTGTGAAATTTATACAAATCTTCCACAGTAGAATAAATTGCACCTGCTGCAAATGGACCAGGTGGGTCATACTCAACTGCTTCATTTTTTATTTCATCG
>JANYFT010000267.1 GCA_025359625.1 Ferruginibacter sp. | reverse complement strand
TCAGAAGGGAGTGCTGCAGACTAGCAAAACAACTGCTGATTTAAATTATATCGGATCAAATGTTACCAATGTTCAATTTACAACCAGTGTTGCGCCTGTTATCGATATTAAGGCTACTAATCTTTTTGCTTACTGTGACGGTTCCCATCAAGGTAAATTTACAATATCACGAACAGGAGGAAGTAATGTTGATTCTTTAACCGTGAATTTTGTGATACATGGAACAGCTGTGAATGGACAAGATTACACCGCTATTCAGGATTCTGTTGTAATTCCGGCAGGATCATCAACAGCAGATATCCTGATTATACCTGAACCTTCAAATACTTCTGATTATTATAAAACTGTATTTCTAAGTCTTTCCAGTAACGTTAATTATATTTTGGGAACGGGATATCATGCTGTGGTTACAATTGTTAAAAAGGAAATTTCAAATAGAAAGACAAATAGAAATTAATCATGATAATATGTTCTTACTATTTCGATATTAGGATAGCAATAAAATTACCATTGTTTAAACCATTATTGCCCTGAATGCCAAGATTGTAGAGTTTCTAAGAAAATAGGAAAAAATAACGGAATTGAAAATAGATTTCTGGTAATGTTTAAAATGCTTGTCACTATACAACTACTTTATCAAATGGAAATTTTTGCATACAAACAGGAAATACTTAGCTAATCCAATTTAAAATTCAAAGCAAAGGTTTCGGTTGAAACTAGTTTTATTATTTCTGATTGTGTTCTGGTTCGCCTTTTATAATTCTATCATTTAACGTATCTGCTATAAATAAATTTCCGTTGCCATCAACGTCAATAGCCTGGGGATCGTTGAATCTTGCGGCCTGCGCAATACCATCTTTTTTATCTTTCATAAGGTACATGCCTCCGATAGTGCTGACTGTTCCCTCGGCAGTTATTTTCCTTATGGTGCCTGCCTGTGTGTCGGCAACATATACAATACCATCCTTACTAACGGCAATGCCAACAGGCCTGTTAAACCTTGCCTTGTTTCCTTTGCCATCTGCTGATCCTATTAACCCCGGCATACCAGCCAGTGTTGTAACTTCACCATGTGGACTTATTTTTCGAATGCTACAGTTACCATGTTTTTTTTTGTTATCGTAATCGGCATCAGCAACGTATATATTATCCATACCGTCTATTGCAATTCCGATGGGCATATTAAATCTGGACTGTAAACCACTGCCATCTGAATGCCCGGCTTCACCTGCTTTTCCGGCAAATGTTTTTACTTTTCCATCAGGAGAAATTTCACGAATGGTATAATTGTAAGTATCGGCTATGTACAGATATCCTTTGCTGTTTACTGCAATGTCTTCGGGCATACTAAAAGTAGCCTCAGCACAATTACCATCTTTGGCCCCCCTCACTCCCGGGATACCTGCCAGTGTTTTCACATTACCATCAGGGGTTATTTTTCTTACAGTAAAACTCTTGCATTCTATTACGTACACATTTAATTGGCTATCCACAGCAATTCCATGCGGACGGTTAAATCTGGCTTCAGCAGATGGTCCGTCAGCAATACCCAGGGCAGTATCTTTTCCTGCTAATATTGAAACCATTCCATCCGAAGTAATTTTTCTAATAACACCTGACCTGTATTCCGTGGTGTAAAGGTTTCCATTTTTATCAATTGCTATACCTTCAGGAGCAAAGAATGACACCTCTTGTCCATGGCCTTCAAAGTTTCCTTTGTCTCCACCTGCAAAGGTTGTAAACTGGTAACTACTCTTTTGCTTTTTTGATTGCGCTTCAATACTATAAGCGAAACTATTCAGCAGGATCAGAATCAAAAATTGTTGCTTCATAAAAAAAATTTATAAACTGATTAAGTGTTCAGTCTGATTACGAAATGAATATTGCTTTTTATAAAATGGGGTTATAATTTGTATTACAGGTCGAAAATGTAAATGTCTCAAGTTTCTAATTGTAATTTAAAACCAAGTGTAAATTTAATATCTAAAAGATCATTTAAATAAGACTATCCGACAGAACTCAAATACTTATTTACATTTCTTTAGGAGTATTAGGCAACGTTTAATTGCATTGTATATTGGTAAAAAAGTATCAATCAAATTTTATAATCAAAAGTATATTTACCCTTCAATCTTTAAGACTTCTAAAAAAAATAAATGCAAATTTTAAAATTTTTGTTCCTTCCTGAGCCAAAAAATGTTCTCAATTTTGTGGCAATTATTTCAATTTTTATAATGATGTCTGGCAGTAGTTTAATAACCACTCCCTCAATAATTTTACCTTTAAACCCTAATATACA
>JANYFT010000245.1 GCA_025359625.1 Ferruginibacter sp. | reverse complement strand
GCTAACCTGGCTGCGGGCGGTGCACCTATTGGAGGAGTAGCTCCACTGGATGATATTGATACCGTAAGAAGCCGCTCTGGGGCAAGTGCTCTGTCTTCAGTAACAAAATCTATTTTTGTTGAAGAACGTTTTCGTGAATTGGGATTTGAAGGAGATCGTTTCTGGACACTTAAACGACTGCAATTAGATGTTGATGGACTTGGTTATGATGACAATAAATTAATCTTGCCTATTCCACAAAGAGAGATTGATGCAAACAGTAATTTGAAACAAAATACCGGTTATTGATTCTCATAAATAATCAAACTTATTTTAGAGGATGCCGTAAATCCGAGATTATTGTCTCTTCGGGTTTACGGCATCGCTTTTTTAATTTTTATAGTCCAAAACAGATTGAATTTGTCATTGATGTGCTTTTTAAAAATGAAACTCGTGTATTATTTTTTTTAGAGGTAATGGATAATGGCAAATAAAATAATTTGTTCAATTGAATGTGTAGAAATCAATTGAACGGTGCAATACAATTACTCAGTACTTTTTTTCCTTGATAAAAAAGGCTGCAACACAAGGCTAAATATAATCACCAGCAAGGCACCAATAACATTCAGCCATAAAAAAGAAATGATATCGAGTTTATAAATTAAAAAGATAAGTATTTCAGAAATGACAGCGGCCACAAAAACAGCATTTCCCCCGACATACCTGATCCAGAATGCCACCAGGAAAATACCCAATATTACCCCGTAAAAAAGAGAGCCCAAAATATTCACTGCTTCAATTAAACTGTTGCCCAGGTTATGCGCAAACATAGCAACGATGATACTGAAAACGCCCCAGCCAAATGTGTACCATCTTGATATATTATAGTCCTTTACTTCTGAACAATCCCTGTTGATGAATTTTTTATGAAAGTCAACAACGGTGCAGGAGGCCAGGGAATTAAGGGCAGCAGCGATACTTCCCCACGCCGCCAAAAAAATAACTGCTATCAATAAACCCACTAAACCTTTGGGTAAATTATCCACTACAAAACGAAGGAAAATAAAATTGGTGTCGTTGGCATCATCGCCGGGTAATGCTTTTTTTAACACTATTTTATATTGCGTTCGTAAAGCATTCAATTGGGGTATATCCTGTTGGGTAATAGCCGCTGAATATTTTTGTTCAAGTACCACAAGAGTATCTTTGTACACCGTTTTTTTTGCCGCAACTATTTTAGTGGCATCAAAATAAACCGGGGCTTTATGATACTGGTAAAATGAAAATACCAATATACCTACCAGCAAAATTAAAAACTGCATCGGCACTTTTACCAATCCATTCATCAGCAAACCTACTTTACTTTCTTTATCAGATTTCGCAGTTAAGTACCGTCCCACCTGACTTTGGTCGGTACCGAAATAACTGAGCGCTAAAAAAAATCCGCCGATAACACCGCTCCAGATATTGTATTTATCCTTCCAGTCAAAGTGGTTATTTGTAACACCGCTGGTAATAATATTCATCTTTCCCTGGTTGCCCGCTATTTGCAATGCCTCTGTAAAACCAATATTATCGGGTAACAATTTTACCACCAGGTAACCGGCAACAACCATTCCGGCAACAATAATCAGTAGTTGCAATTGTTGGGTATACGCCACTGCTTTAGCGCCACCGCTCATGGTATAAATAATCAGCAGGCCACCCATTACCAGGTTGGTATAATAAATGTTCCAGCCCAATAAAGAGCTTAAAATAATGGAAGGCGCATAAATACTGATACCGGTGGATAATCCCCTGGACAATAAAAATAATCCTGAAGTAAGTGTCCTGGTTTTTACATCAAACCTGTTTTCTAAAAATTCGTACGCCGTATATACTTTCAATTTTCTAAATACAGGTACAAAAAAAATACAGATCACAATCATGGCCAGTGGTAACCCAAAATAATATTGCACAAAACGCATCCCATCGGTATAAGCCTGTCCCGGCGCACTTATAAAAGTAATGGCACTTGCCTGTGTTCCCATAATGCTCAGCAGCACCAGGTACCAGGGCATGCTGCGGTTGCTTAAAAAGTAACCGTCTAAATTTTTTGTAGTACGGCTTTTGTACATACCATAAAGGATAATACCTGATAGCGTTGTAATTAATATGATCCAATCAAGGTTACTCATTAGCTGGTAAGATGGTGTTTATTGAAGCAGCAAGTATAGCATAAATTTGTGTGAGGCATAAGTTAATATTACCTAAAATATCGGGCAATAAAATAATAGGCCACTATTTGTAACAATAGAAACAGCAACACAGCCAGGTACCATTTGTTCCAATATGATTTTTTATGTTCCATATATTGTGCAAGGCATTTGTGGTATAGTCAATTATGCGATCGGTATGCTCAATTATTTCTTTCTTAAACCATCGTCAAATTACACACTCCATATCACGCAGAGATCAATTGGTTTTTGCAATTAAATTAGCAAACAAACGGTAGGCCCCTGCAACACCTGCAGGCAACTCCCTAAAAAATACCAATCCTGTATAAACAAATCTTCCTTTGCCATAGTTGGCAATGATCAAACTTCCCTCCTGCTCATTTTCATTGGGATCTTTCATACTAAAAATACGCTGGTAAGCGGGATCAATAGTTTCCGCATTGTAAATGCTGCGTTCCTGCACCCAGCCTTCAAAATCTTTTTTCGTTATTTTATTGGGATAATTCAATGCCGGATGATCAGGCAATAAAAAATTTACAGTTGCATCTTCATCCGTAATACGGTTGCGGCTGATGGTAAAGGGATAAGGTGACATCTTTGCTTTAACAGGACCAATAGCATTGCTGGTATTGTATTGCGTAAGCAATACGCCACCATCCTTTACATATTCCATCAACGCAGCATAGCTGTTGCTTAGCCATTCATTAATGTTGTAAGCCCTTACACCTGTTACTATAGCATCAAACTGTTTCAGGTTGGCAACAGTTAAATCAGACTGTTTTAGCAATAGTACTTTGTAACCCATTTGTTCCAAAGCCTGCGGCACTTTGTCTCCTGCACCAGCAATATAACCTACAAGGCTACCCGCTATTTTTAAGTCAATTTTCAAAACCGGTACCTGGTCGTAAAAATTATAATTTACTTCGGGTATATGATCGTAATTTATTTTATGCAACGAAAAAAACTGGTCCTGGTTAAATAATTTTGAAGACAGTTTACCTCCATAAAAATCTTTTGAATCTTTTGCTACAGCATCACTATTAATGGTTACATCCACAAACCTTTTTTCGCCCTTTGCAAAATGAATAACTGAATCAAATACTGCAACAGGTCCACTATTTTTATTGTAAGTAAATTTTGCAGCACCATTAATGGCCATGTTCGCCTGCACTGAAAAATGAATATCTTTTTTTCCATTTACTTCGTCATTTTTAAAGATCAGCATTGATGGCGAACTGTTGATATACACCGGGTAGCCCAATTGCACCGGTTGATAAATTTCGCCCTTAACTGGGTCAGTATATTTGTAACGGATGGGCTTCTTAAATTTAAAATCAACTCCTTCAATAGTGGCACCAAATAAAATATTCAGGGGTTCATTTTCTGCCTTGCCTATCAGTTGCTGGTCGCTAACATTAAAACTACCCTTCTCCATTTTATTTTCCAACCAATAAGGCTGCGATATTTTCTGATCAGAGCGTATATAAACACTCATCCCAAAGCTTGCATTGATATTCTTCTTTAACCCGTCAAAGCCGTGATAAATATCATACATATTTACATCCGCATTTTTTAAAGGGATGCCAAGCCTGTTGTTCATGATGGCAATAATTTTTAAACTGTCGCCCTGCACTGCGTACTGGCTGGTTGCTGTGGCCTCCATAAATAAACCACTGCAATATTCCAATAGTTTTTTTATGTCATTTTGCTTTTGTTCTTTCCAATAAATATCATTGATCATCTCCACTTTTTGATAAAGCCGCACCAGTTGTGCCACACTGTTCTCCGGATGCGCTGCTGAGAAATTATTGTAGATGGAGTCAACCGTCATTTGCACACCGTTATCTTTTCCTGTTCGTTTCCAGCCCAGGTCTACCCCCTCCATCAAATCAACAACAGGTTTATCGCCTTTTATGGTTGAAAAATATTCAATAGCCTCGCCTCTTTGTGCCGGCACACCAAAGCCCTGGCTCTTGTGCTGGCTGCGGCCCAATGCAGCTATCTCTCCATAACCTTTTCCCAGCAATGCATTGTACATACCGGCATCCACTTTAAATTGTTCTTCGCTGGTTGTATTGGTGTTGCCAAAATTAAACGTGTTCCAGAGCATGCGTTTAGCCTGCCATATTGTAACACCTTGTTTTAATTGCTCAGGAAATCTGGTAGCATCTGCAGCTGCATCAAAAGCCTCACGGGCAAGGATACCCGAAGCGGCATGGTGGCCATGCCCCGCCCTGCTATCTTCAGGAAAACGGGCGATGATCACGTCAGGCCTAAACTTTCTTATCACCCAAACCACATCACTTAAAATTTTATCGTGTCCCCAGGTTTTTAAAGCTTCTTCGGGTGTTTTACAAAAACCAAAATCATAGGCTCTGCTAAAAAATTGTTCGGCACCATCAATGCGCCGGGCTGATAATAATTCCTGGGTGCGGATCAAGCCCAGGTCAATCCCCTGCTCATCGCCAATCAGGTTTTGGCCGCCATCGCCCCTTGTTAAACTTAAGTATCCAGTGCGGTACAATTTTTCATTGGATAAGTAAGCAAGCAGCCGGGTGTTCTCATCATCCGGGTGAGCGGCTATGTATAAAACTGTCCCCAGCACGTTTAACTTTTTTACCTGCTGCAATATTTCGGAAGAAGTATATGTTTTGGGTGTTTGGGCCAGACCTATGCTATGTACTAATGTCAGTACAATTAAAAGAGTGGTTTGTCTGAATATTTTTTTCATAGTAAAGGAAGAATATAAATACGGAAAGCTATTTTTATCAGAACTCATTTTATAGTAGTTTTTATTAGATTTTATTGATTACAATTTTTTGTCCGGGCAAATACAGCATCTATGTGGACCATCGTTGTGTCACTCACTTCTGCTGTTTTAGCCCTTTGGTACTCTTCCTTATTTTGGTATTTCAACATTTTGTTCTTTAATAAACAATAGCTCACCAAACCATTGTCCATACTCAATTGCAGAACATCTACATAAAAATTAACTTGCGATGTACTGTCTTTTGGAAATTTGTGACGAGGCAATTCGCAAAAATCTTTAACCCATTCCTCCGCTAAAATCTCACAGTTCATTTCATTTAAATGCCACCATAATAGCAACCAGTGACAAACTAAAAAAATCATTTCCTCAAAAAATCAGCTAGTAGAAATTTTCTTTATTGTCCCACCAAAAATACTGCATTGGATAACAATAGTTTTCCATTCTCCCAAAAGGAACGAAAAATTGGGTCATCTGATAAATAAACTACACTGCCTTTGCCGTACTCCAGCACACCAATGGATGTGCCATCTTTTATTTTATCTTTTACTTTGCTGCCTGCAAAACCCGCCACCTTACTGTCTTTTTTGATGATGCCCACATTCCATCCGTCTTTTAAAAATTCATACATCTTATCATCCTGCTTCAAAGTAAAATAATAGTTGGGATAACCAAAAGCAAGCGGATGAGAATTGTCTACATCCAGTTTGTAAATAGCTCCGGCGATATTGCTTTTTATACCATCGTGCTCATTCTCTTCAAATATTTTTAAATCTGCGTAGGATAATTTTGGTTCATCCTTTTTATCCTTCCCTTCTTCTTCCTTTCTTAGTTTAATACCCCAATCGTTATTAGCCATTTCCGTAACTGCATTTTCTATGGCAATAATTTTTCCTCCCAGCCTTACCCAGGTTTTTAAATCTGCCGACGCATCCTTATCATTCAAAAATTTATAGGTACCATTTGGTAAAATGATCACATCAATATTCTTTAAATTGATGTTTTCAAAACCCTCTGCGTTGATCAGTGTTACCGGATAATCCAGTTGCTGATCAAACAGGTGCCATACTTCCCCTGCTGCTGATGCATCTGCACCTTTACCCGTTACCAGTGCCACTTTCGGCTTATTGATATAATGTGTTTTATCACTGCCAAAATCATTGCCACTTTCCATCAAGCCTGTTGATATAGCTATTATGCCGACATCAAATTTTTGCGCAGCTGTTGCCAATGCCGCCAGTTTTGTTTCGTTTCCTTTTTTAAGCACTATCAAAGTTCCCCGCTGAAATTTTTTACCATTCAGGGTGAAATCTTTTTCGGCAAACCTAACCCGGATGCCTGCATTTAATAAAGCTGCTAAAAACTTAGCATCCTCAAAAGAAGTATAATTAATTAAATAACCATAGGAAGTTTCAGGAACAACAACAGTTGTTTGTTTAACAACATAAGGAGCAGTGGCAATTTTTTCTTTCACAGCATAAGCCTGCAAGCCATACACAAAAGGCAAACTCCAGGCAGTAATATCATAAGTGGCAGAGTCAAGCAATTTCGATTTTGGTTCAAACAATACTTTTACCAACGTGCCTTTGGGTTGATAAGTACTGATCACTAAACTGCCGGCTGCATTAAAAGTTTCTTCTTTTCCGGAAAAATAATTATACCCTTTTGCGCTATTTAAAGAAGCCGTGTTGTAAATAATTCCATTGGCATCCAGCAATCTTTTTAACCCGTTTATTTTATTACTATTTACATCCGTAACAACAAAAGATTTGTATTCACCTACTCCGTTATTTTTTTCATTGACAAAAAAGTTTTTAAACTCCTTCAGCACATTTTCGTTGTTCTTGCTTACCACTTCAATGGTACTCAAGCTGGTAGTAAAGTGATGCGCTATCCTGTCTTTTAGCGTAAGTGTATCGCCATTGCTGATCACTACTGCCGATCCAGAACGTGGGCCACCACCCTGTTCGAAAGTCATACCAATAGCGCCGTTATAAATTGGATAGGTATCTCCATAAGCCGGGTAAAAAAGATCAAATACTTCTTTAGTAAAATACAACCAACCATTTTCATCAAAATATTTGGCATTGTTTTTTCCAATGGCTACCTGAAAATCCCTTTGCCATTGAGTAATCACTTCATGATAGGGTTGAGCTGCCGGGGCAAAATAATAAGGATTATTATACCGCTGTTCATGATAATCGCTGTGTACCTGCGGCATCCATTGATTGTACATCTTTAAACGTTGCTGTGTTTCAATTTGTGTCTGCCATGCCCAATCCCTGTTTAAATCAAAATTGTAATGGTTCACCCTTCCGCCCGGCCAGGGTTCAACATGTTCTCTTGCCTCTTTGTCTGGGTTAGCATTCTTGCCAACCATTTGTGTAAACCAGTTTACATACCTGTCCCTTCCATCAGGGTTAATGCAGGGGTCAATTAAAATAACAGTATTTTTTAACCACTCTTTTGTATTGCTGTTTGCCGGGTTTAATAATTCATACAATACTTTCATTGCAGCTTCGCTGCTGCTGGTTTCGTTACCATGCACATTGTAACTTAACCAAACTATTGCTGGTGTGTTTACAGTACCCGGCTGGTCTGTCAATATGCCGGTAAGCCGTAAATTATTTTTGCGAATATCTTCCAGCCTTGCCAGGTTTTCGGCAGAGGCAATATAAGCCAGCACCAAGGGCCTGCCCTCATTGGTTTCGCCATACTGGTCCAGCTTCATCATTTGAGGCATCGCGGTAACAGCGTATTTAAAATAACTTACTATTTTATGATGCGGTGTATATTTACTTCCTAAAGGATAACCTAAAAATTCATCGGGGCTTTTAATGGTTTGTGCAACAGAAAAATAAGCGGTACAGATCAAAAATAAAAAGAGAAAAATTTTTTTATTCATAAAAAGAATTTAGTATTGAACTATTACAAAATGAGTTGATTAAATTAGCTTTTATTAATGTAGAAAAATAGTAAAGATGAAACGTTCCAAAATTATAATAAGCGTATTATTTTATTGCTTAGTTGTGCAATGTACAGCACAAATTAATGCTTACCAATACCACTCACAAAAAAAAGTAAGTGCGGCAAAAGGCGCAGTGGTATCGGCGCATCCGCTGGCAAGTAAGGTTGGTATTGATGTATTAAAAAGTGGTGGTAATGCAGTAGATGCCGCCATTGCAACTCAACTTGCACTGGCAGTAGTGTACCCTGGTGCTGGTAATATTGGCGGTGGAGGGTTTATGGTAGCCCATTTAAAAAATGGAAAAAATATTAGCATTGATTTCAGGGAGATGGCACCAGCCAAAGCTAACAGGGACATGTACCTTGATGCCAGCGGCAACCCTCAAATGAACTTATCCCAGGACGGCCACCTGGCTTGTGGTGTACCCGGCACCATCGCAGGTTTATTTGCTTCCTTAAAATATGCAAAGCTTCCTTTTAAACAATTAATTCAACCAGCCATTGACCTTGCAGAAAATGGATATGCCATTAGTGCCAGCCAGGCCGCCGGCATGAACGAATTAAAAAAAGAATTCTTACAACTCAACACAGCGCCCATTGTTTTTGTTAAACAACAGGAATGGAAGAAAGGTGATACCCTTATACAAAAAGATTTGGCCAACACCTTAAAACGCATCAGGGATTTTGGAGCCAAAGGTTTTTACGAAGGCGAAACAGCTAACCTGATTGTAAGCGAAATGGCAAAAGGCAGAGGGATCATCAGCCAGGAAGATCTTAAAAATTACAAGGCCAAAGAAAGAACCCCTGTTGAATTTGATTATAAAAACTTCCATATCATTACCATGCCTTTACCCAGCAGCGGCGGCATTATTTTGCAACAGGTTTTAAAAATGATTGAGCAAAGAAATATTGGTGCCATGAAATTTCAAACCGCCGCCAGTGTTCAATTGATGACAGAAGCTGAACGCAGGGCATACGCAGACAGGGCTCAATTTTTAGGCGATGCAGACTTTGTAAAAGTACCGGTGAAAACATTGGTAAGTAATAAATATATTACGCAAAGAATGTCAGATTTTGCACCCGGTAAAGCGGGCAGCAGCGACGTTATAAAAGCAGGCAGCATAAAAGAAAGCGAAGAGACAACACACTTAAGTATTCTTGACAATGATGGCAATGCCGTATCTGTAACCACCACATTAAATGGTGGTTACGGCAGCCGCACTGTAGTTACAGGCGCAGGTTTTTTTTTAAATAACCAGATGGATGATTTTAGCGTTAAGCCCGGCGTACCCAACATGTACGGAGCCTTAGGCGCAGAAGCAAACGCTATTGCACCAGGCAAAAGAATGCTTAGCAGTATGACCCCCACCATTGTGCTAAAAAATAAGCAACCTTACATGGTGGTGGGTACACCCGGAGGCACCACTATCCCCACCAGCGTGTTTCAAACACTGGTAAATATTATTGATTTTGGCATGAGTGCTGAAGAGGCCGTAAACAAACCAAAGTTTCATCACCAGTGGTTGCCCGATGAAATTATGGTGGAAGATGATTTTAATGCCGCCACCATTTCAGCATTGCAAGCCATGGGTTACAAAGTAAATAAACGCGGCGAAATAGGACGCACAGAATTAATATTAATTACCAACGGTGCAAAAAAAACAATCGTTGCAGTAGGTGATAAAAGAGGTGATGATGATGCCGAAGGATACTGATTGATTGATGGATGATATTAATTAATAAAATAAAAAACAATGGACATAGCAACAACCTTACTTCAATCAGCCATCAAAAGAGTAGCTTATTATAAAGAGCTTGGTGATAAGACATTTGACCAACTCAGCGAAGCAGATTTTCATTTTACACCCAATAAAGAGAACAACAGCATTGCCATCATTATACAACACATGGCAGGCAATATGTTGAGCCGCTGGACCAATTTTTTAAACACAGATGGCGAAAAGGATTGGCGCAACAGGGATACTGAATTTGAAGAACAAGAGTTATCCAAACAACAGTTGATTGGTTGTTGGGAAAAAGGCTGGGCCATTTTTTTAAATGCACTGCAACAACTTACACCTGATGATCTATTAAAAACTATTTACATCCGGCAGGAAGGCATATTGGTTATTGATGCCATCAACCGGCAGTTGGCCCATTACCCTCATCATGTGGGTCAAATTATTTACATCGCTAAAATTATTAAAGATAAAAACTGGCAGACACTTTCCATTGCAAAAGGAAATTCTCAACACTATAACCAGCAACTGTTTTCAAAAAATAAAAGTCAGTAAATGCGTACCCTTTTTAACTTATTGAATTTTTAATAAATAATATATTTGGTATTGAATTTGCCCGTCGTTGGCGAAACGTTATTTTTGTACTAATTGTATTATCCACTGCGCAGGAGCCTCAACATATTAAAATGGGTTTTTCTTACACTGATATTTTGGTTGGTGCTTGCTATGTTGCTAATTTATGTTAAGCCATCTTATGGCAACTGGGTATTTTTTATTGCTTTGGCAGGCTGGCTTGCAGGCTGGTTCTACACTTTTGAAAAAGCCAAACATAAAAGCTGGTTCGTTTTAGCGCTCGTGATACCTGTGCTATTTATCTGGTTTGCACTACAACTTACGTTTGTGCAAAACCTGATCGTATCAACCGTATCAGATAAATTATCCGATAACCTGAAAGCTAAAGTACACATACATCATATAGAATATAGCTTTTTTGATAAGATGAACCTGAAAGGTTTGCTTATTGAAGACCGGCAAAAAGATACTTTACTGTATGCGGGCAGCGCCAAAGTAAATATCACCGACTGGTTCTTTATAAAAACAAAAGCCACTTTAAAATATGTATCGCTTACAGATGCCGTGGTAAATATGCAGCGCACCGATTCAGTATGGAATTACCAGTTCTTGATAGACTATTTTTCTTCTCCCAAAAAATCACCTTCTAAAAAAGGGGGGATTGAATTTGATATAAAAAATCTTGAATTACAAAATATTCAATTTAATAAAATAGATAAATGGATGGGCAGCGACATGAAAGTTGCGGTAAAAAAACTGGATCTTTTTGCAGACGATATCATCATCAACAAAAAACAAATTAACCTTAATACGCTCACCCTTGATGGTCCTGTATTTTCCCAATTTGATTATCCGGGTAATATAGAAAAATTACACCTTCCAAAAGACACCAGCCACCCCGAAGCAAAAACTACCGCTTACCAGTGGAACAATGCCGGATGGGTTTTTACTATAAAAAATATCCACATCAACAATGGCGTTTTTAGTAACGAAAAGCTAACGGAAAGAGCACCTTTTGCAGACCGGTTTGATGGGGTACACCTTCGCTTTGCCAATATTACAGGCGATTTTAAAAATATACATTTTGAAAAAGATACATTATCAGCAGACATTAGTTTTGCTACAAAAGAACGCAGTGGATTTGAAGTGAAAAAATTAAAGGCCGACTTTAAATTTACGCCTGAAATAATGGAATTTAAACAGCTTGAACTTGTTACAAGCAAAAGCAAGCTGGGCAATTATTATGCAATGCACTACCGCAGTTTTAATAAGGACATGGGCGATTTTTTGCACAGCATAAGCCTGGAAGCTAATTTTGTAAACAGCCAGTTAAATAGCGATGACCTTGCTTTTTTTGCGCCAGAGCTAAAAGAATGGAAAAGGGTATTTGAACTTAAAGGCATTGCCAAAGGGACCATTGATAACCTTACTGCAAAAAAAATGTTGATTAAAAGTGGTAATAGTTTTGTTGATGGGGACATTGCTTTAAAAGGCCTTCCGGATATTAAAAATACTTTTATTGATTTTGAAGCAAACGAATTAAAAACAACTGTTACAGATATTGCTACAATTATCCCTTCTTTAAAAACTGTTACGCAACCCAATCTTGCCAGGCTTGGCAATATTAATTATAAAGGAAACTTTACTGGTTTTATACAGGATTTTGTTGCCTTTGGTACCATCAAAACTAACCTGGGAATTGTTACAGGAGATATTAATATGAAACTACCGGAAAATAAACCGGCTGTTTATCTCGGTAAAATTTCTACAGAAGGATTTAAACTCGGCGAATTTATCAATACAAAAGAATTAGGTACCATTGTATTTAATGGCAAGCTAAATGGCATTGGGTTTAAACCAAAAGACGTAAAAGCTAATTTTGATGGCAATATCCGCAGCCTTCAATTTTCAGGTTATACCTACCAGAACATTACAATAAAGGGTGACTTAGGTAAGAATTTATTTAACGGCGCGGCAAGTATTAATGATCCAAATTTAATACTGAATGATCTTAAGGGCAGTATTGATTTTAGTGGCGCCCAGCCTCAGTTTAATTTTGATGCAGACTTGGCAAAAGCTGATCTGAAAAAATTAAAATTAACATTGGATGATTTTGTATTGAACGGTCATTTTACTCTGAACTTTACCGGAAAAACAATTGATAACTTTTTAGGCTCAGCAAAAATTTACAACGCCACCTTGTTACACAATAATGTGCCCTTATCTTTTGATTCGTTGTTGCTTGAATCTTTTTATTTAAACAATGCAAAACTGCTTACCCTGCATAGCAACAACATTGATGCACAGGTAAGTGGCCAATTTAAAATTGTTGAATTGCCGGATGCCTTTAAAGTTTTTTTAAGCCACTACTACCCTGCTTATATTACAAAGCCCGGTTATACTGTAAGCGATCAGGATTTTTCTTTTCTTATAAAAACAAAAGAAGTAGATGGCTATATGCAATTAATAGATAAAAAATTAAAGGGGTTTAACAACAGTTTTATTTTAGGCAACCTGAAATTAAAAGAGAACCAGTTTAATGTAAATGCCAATGTGCCCAACTTTAGTTATGACGGAAAGGTATTTAATAATATCCGTTTAGAAAGTAAAGGAAACCTTGATACCCTGGTGGCTAAAATAGATGTGGATGATGTGCAGATAAACGACAGTTTACATTTGCCAGCTACCAACCTGGTATTTAGTTCCCACAACGATTTAACGGATATCAGTATTAAAACAAGTGCCAGTAAAACCATTAGTGGTGCTGCTATCAATGCCCAGGTGCAAACAATGCGTGATGGTGTAAAAATCCATTTTTCCCCTTCTTCTTTTATTATCAATGATAAAAAATGGCAGTTGGAAAAAGATGGCGAGCTGGTGTTAAGTAAATCGCTGGTAAGTGCCAGCGAAGTAAAATTTGTACAAGGCAACCAGGAGATCAATATATCGACAGAGCCATCAGAAACCGGTAACACCAATGATATTGTTGTTAAACTTAAAAAAGTAAGTATTGATGACCTTGCTCCCTTAGTACTAAAAAAACCAAGATTAGAAGGACAGATAACCGGTACTGTTAGAATAGGTGACCCGTTTGGAAAACCTTTTATTGAATCCGATACACAGATAGAAAAATTTGGTTTAGATGGGGATTCCATTGGAATGGTCAATGCCAAAGCCACCTACTCTGCAGCTTCGGGAATTGTAAAATTTAAAGTTGGCGCAGAAAATAAAGAGAACAATTTTAGCATTGATGGGAGTTATAATACAAAAGATTCCACCGATAGCCAGACCGATATTGCTATTGTATCTGCTAAACTAGACCTGAAGATTTTAAACAATTTCCTTAACGGGATTTTTAGTGATATACAGGGAGTAGCCAATACCAGCGACCTGCGGGTTTTTGGTAATTCAAAACATTTATCCATTACTGGCACAGCCAATATAACAGAAGGTTCCCTTAAAGTTATTTACACACAATGCAAGTATAAATTTAAAAATGAATCGGTAATTTTTAATCCTGATGAAATAGATTTTGGCTCCATCACCCTAACTGATACCTTAAATAACACGGCCATATTAAGCGGCAAAATGTACCATCATTGGTTTAATGATATTGGGTTTGACAATATCAAAATGGAAACCAAAAAAATGCTGGTGCTTAATACAACCAAAAAAGACAACAGTACCTTTTATGGAAAAGTGATTGGTAAGGCAACACTGTTGCTGAATGGCAGCACAGAAGATATGACGATGGATATTACGGGTGAACCTTCCACAACAGATAGCAGCCACATTTATTTATTAAGTGGTGCCAGTGTAGAAAGTGGTGTAGTTGATTACATAGATTTTATACAGTTTGGTACCGAAATGGAAAATTCTTACAAAGGAAAATTATCTTCCAATATTGTTGTTAATATGGCTTTAACAGCAAACCCTTCGTGCAAAATTGATGTGATATTAGATGAGAGTACCGGTGATATTATTAAAGGCGAAGGGAATGGTTTGCTAAAAATAAGGGTGGGTAACAAAGAGCCTTTGTCCATTAACGGAAGGTATAATATTACCAAAGGCGAATACACTTTTAACTTTCAGACATATTTAAAAAAATATTTTACGGTAAATAGCGGAAGTATTACCTGGAGCGGTGACCCACTAAATGCCCAGATAGATATTATTGCCGAATACCTTGCCAAGAATGTTGATTTCAGCACTATATCTCAAACATTAAGCAGTGCAGGTGGCAAGACCAATACCTTTAACATAAAAAGCGATTTAAAGGTGCTTGCACATCTAACAGAAAGTTTACTAAAACCCGTAATTGATTTTGAATTTCAACTGCCGGAAAACAGCCAGTTAAGAAGTGATTTTTTTATTGTAAAAAGATTACAGCAATTTCAGGAAGATAAAAATGATTTGAACAAGCAGGTAACTTCTTTATTGCTTTTCAATTCTTTTATTAGTAATACGCAGGGTTTTTTAACGGCCAATAGTGGCACCAATGTTTTATACAGTACCATTGGCGGAATGGTATCGAGCGCTCTGTCTGGCTTTTTTAATAAATTCTTACAAAAGTATATTAAGAATACATCGTTGTATTTTGATTTAAATACTAGTTATGGCAGCTCTGCCGATCTGCAGGCCAACGTTGCACAGTTACAGGCAGCAGCAAAAAGTGGTTTCATTTTTACTTTATTAAAAGGAAGGTTGATAATTTCTGCGGGTGTAAATGTTGACTATAACAATCCCTATATTAATTATGCTAGGAACAATAATGTTTTGGTAACTCCCGATATAACAGCAGAATTCATCATTAACAAAGATGGAAGTATCAGGGTGGTAGCCTTTAACCGTACCAATTACGATTTTATAGGGCAGCGTAATAAAACCGGTGTCAATTTATCTTACCGTAAAGATGCTGATAAGCTGTCGGGACTTTTTAAAGTGAACAGGTCAAAAAAGAATACCAACTAACAATTAATGTTGATAGAATTAAATTCATTTCACATTGTTAGTTTGTATTAGAAGGGAAAGAATATGAAAAAGCATAAGCACACCAACATTAAGGGGAGTAGACGAAAAGCCTACAAAAAAAGGCCGGTATATTATAGTGTACCGGCCTTTTTGTTCTACTCCATGTTTACCGCACCCGATGTAGCTATAGGGGTAAAGTAGCAGCCTTTTTATGGTGGTGTTGTTATCCTTTTTGCAGCAGGGCTTTATTTCCCTTAGATGTTTCATTACGTAGCAAAGTCTCCTCCCGATTCCGTGTGAAAGCCAGGAACGTTGCGTACTATGGAGGGATAATAAGTTTCAAAAAACTATCATGCTTAAGATGCTGCCTCTTAATTTAAATAAAGCGTATTGAACGCAAGGTCCTCAGCAATGCTCAAAGGCTGGGGAGAGAGATGTTGTTGGGGAGAGAAGTATATGCTTAAGCGAAAAAAGATATAATATTTCTGAAATGTAAAAGGTAAACCTTATTTTTAAATGAACATTATTGCTTCGGGCAAATAATAAAGCCGGCAAATTTAAATTAATTTATAAAACTATTACCACAAACAACAACAGATAGAAAAAACAACCCGATATTTTTCTATATGTTGAGTGCAACCTTTTTGGACAACTCTCAATTTATCATAGTCTTAGATTAACACATGATACCTACTGAAGAAAGAATTAGAAAAGCCTTATTGATAGAATTATATGGGTCAGAAAATCATAGTGCTACTCCTAAGAATATTTACCAACAACTTTCTGTTTATTTTGAAAAGGAGTTAGCCGATAGCGATTTAGAACGTTATAGAAATAGCAGAAGCAAATTTGCTAATACAATACAATGGATACGCACCCATCTAATAAATGAAGGTTTAATTCTAAGTCCTGAACAGAATAAACGAAATGAATGGAAACTCACAGAGCAAGGAATAAAGCTTGGACGTGAAACTTCTGTAAAAGAATTTGGTTACGATTTATTGGAAGACCATGAATTACTATTAACAACATCAGTGACGCAAATGTAGAAAAATTTCAACCTCAAGATGAAGAACTTTCTTTTTCAGAAGGGCAAATAAAATATGTACTTCACGAAAAAAAAGAACGCAATAAAAAGGTTGTTGCACTTAAAAGAAATTAGCCTTTGACAAAAACCCACTTTTACCTTGTGAAGCATGTGGAAATTCTTTCAAAGAAAAATATGGTGGCATAGGAGAAGGGTTTATTGAAGCACATCATGTGTTTCCAATTTCTGAATTAACCGAAGAAACAAAAACAAAAGTTGAGGATTTAGTTCTTTTGTGTTCAAACTGCCATAAAATGATACATCGAAAAAGACCATGGTTAACAGCAGAAAATATAAAGGCTTTACTTGCAGACTGAACAAGGCTGCAGGCAACATTTGGTCGTATAGCCCACAAGCCCCCGCAATTAAAATGGTTTAAAATAAAACGCAAAAGCCCCGAACCGTGAGGATGGGGCTTTTGAGTAGTGCTTAAAAGAAAAAAAGATATAATATTCCTGAATGTAAGAGGTAAACCCTATTTTTAAATCAACATTCATGTTCCAGGAAAATAATAAAGCGGCAAATTAAAATTAATTTATAAAAACTATTACCCAACCACAACAGATAGAAAAAAAAACCCGGCACTTTACTCCCTATAGGTAGCTTACGGACATCAGTTAACTCAAAAGTATTCCGCAATGCCACCATAAATATTTTTTATTGCGAAGGCTTTTTAAGGGAGCAATGCGAATACTTTCTATGTGTTATAGGCAACCATGGGTAACTTTGCTTAAACCAAAACTATTAAATCATGCAAAAGCTAAAACTTCTCGTAATTGTTCTTTTTATTTCTGGATTCCTCCAAGCGCAAGATACAACCACATTCAATTTTGCTTTTAATCATTTGGCACTGTCAGTAAAAGACGTAGACCGCTCTGCTGAGTTTTACAAAAATGTATTAAAACTTCAGGAAATTACCAACCGCTCAAAACTACAAGGTGTTCGTTGGTTCTCTTTGGCAGAAGGAAAAGAGCTGCACCTTATTTCAATTTTGAAGGAAAATGTTACTACAAATAAAGCTGTTCATCTTGCACTTACGACCTCTAACTTTGATGCATTTGTTGCTAAACTCGATAAAATGAATATTGCTTATTCTGATTGGCCAGGAGTAAATCATAAAGTCAATATTCGAGCAGACGGCATTAAACAGATTTTCTTTCAAGACACAGACGGTTATTGGGTTGAAGTAAATAGCATTGGACAAAAATAAAAAAGTAATTAACTCGAAGGCTGCTATAAAAAATGCTTTGTCAATCCGTTACTAATGCTCAGTTTCGACAGGATACAAATTTTCCATATTAAAAAGTTGGAAGAGGGAAGATAAGTAACAAGAGGGCACAGCAAAATACTCCTGCGCCAGACAGAGTATCATAAATTGGCTTCTGTTGTTGGACACTAAGACAACAACGGCTTCGACAAACAACTGGATTAAAAAAATTCTACTTTCTTGCTATTGAAGAAACAAATGCAAATTTTTTTTGTAACATTTTCAAAGGATAAACGTAATACGCCTTAATAAATACATTAAAACATGAATTCAAAGAAGAATAACCTTGAAGATTTCAAGATAAATATTAGGATCAAACTGTCAGCATTATGGGTATCTGTTATGTTTTGTTACGTATATGGTGATTTCTTCACATTGTTTGTCCCAGGGCGTATTAAAGGTCTTGCGGATGGAACCTCAGGATTAGGTACTACTACTCCATTAACGCTATTGGTATTCGCAATTTTTATGACTCTTCCAAGTCTTATGATTTTCTTATCCCTGGTGTTGAAGCCGAAAATAAATCGTTGGATAAACATATCGCTTGGAATTTTATGCACTGCTATTATGATCTTGATTATTATTAGCTCAATGAGTGAATGGATGATGTTTTACATCTATTTTGCATTTATTGAAATTATTCTTACCAGCTCGATTGTTTGGCATGCATGGACTTGGCCTAATCAGAAAGATTAGAATCAATTATTCCTATTAAAGTAACCCATAACTAAAATTTGCAAAAAAATAAACACCTGCCTCCAACATTAAGAACAATAGTCGAAAGTACCCACTAAAAAAGCCCTCAGCAATACTCAAAGGCTGGTTGGAAGTTACTGGGAAGAGTGCAACACCAGTAACACATTTTGTAAGTATGAGTATAGATGTAATGCCAATACCGTACAAATAAAACATCAGAAAATTTTCATTCTGATAACTCTTGTTTTACGTAGGCATTCTTAATGCATTTGAAGGCAAGCGAAATGAACCTGTGTTGATGAACGCCAATCTTCCTTAATAAATACCATTGCTACAAAATAAGTAACGGCTACAGTGTTTGATCGTATCATTTCATAACTCCAATCAGCGAGATAAACAATCAATCATTAAACATGCAAACTGACGTTATGAAACAAAAAATAATATCAAAGCTCCTCTTTATGACTGCTTTTTGTTATAGCGCTCATTTTGGTTTTACGCAATCGAAAGATGGTTGTATAACCAAGACCTCTGAAGTTTTGGTAGATGCAGGTGGACATAAAGTTCATATGGATATTCAAGGTGCAGGTTCGCCTGTGGTAATCTTTGAAACCGGTAGTGGTGATTTTTCTTTTATTTGGAGTTTGGTGCAACCGGAGATTGCAAAACTTACAAAAACTGTATCGTACGACAGAGCAGGATATGCCTGCAGTGAACAAGGCCCTTTGCCAAGAACGGGTAAACAAATGTGCTGGGAATTGCACACCGCATTAAAGAATGCCGGTGTACATCCTCCTTATATTTTAGTAGGCCAGTCTTTTGGTGGTTTTATCGTTCGTGCTTTTGCAAGATATTATCCCGGCGAAGTGGCAGGAATGGTATTGGTAGAGGCCGTGCAAGAAGATCAAAAAATTTTTATGCAGGGAGACACACCGATGCGTATCCGTGCGTTTGCAAAAGGCAGAATAGCTCCGGAAGTACAAACTTTTTTTATTCCTTCGCCTGATACAGCAACAACATCTTCAACGATATCAATTGATACAGACCCGTTGTTTAAAAGATTTCCCGAGAGCATTCAAAGAAGGCAGAGTTGGGCCCAATCAAAACCGCAATATATACCTGCTGTACAGGCAGAGATGGAATGGTCACCTGAAGATGTTTCAAATTTATATCTGCACCGCAATGCAAAAAAATATTTACTCGGTAACAAGCCCCTAATAGTAATGACACGAGGTAAAGGTGGTTTTGAAGGAAGAAAAGATTCGTTGCAATTGGAAAAAGAAAGACTTGCAGCACAGAAACAGTTGGTGCATCTTTCTATAAACAATAAACATATCATCGATATGAATAGTGGTCATAACATTCATGTAGAAGACCCCGGCGCAGTGGTTGAAGCCATTAAAGAAGTATTGATTGCTGTAAAAAATGGCGCTCGATTAAAACAGTAACCCTTCATGGCAGCCACGACTCCTCCCAAGCCACTGTGAAAGCCAGGGATGCGTAATAAGGTGCGATAATAAATTTCAAAAAGCAATCATGTTTAAGCTGCTGCCTCTTAATTTAAACAAAGTGTAATTCCATCTGACGCAACGTTCTCTGCCATGCTCAAAGACTCATAGAGAGTCGTGGCTGGGAAGAAAATTTATCTCATGATTTAAAATAATTAAAGAAGGTTTAGTTTCAATAACAACACAAAAAACTTTTGAGCCTGCAAAGTTGAGATATTGCACTTTTAACGTTTTGAAGACGAATCAAAAACATCTGTTAATACAATCCTTTATGCAATTAAAACCATTCACGGAAAAAAGGAACAATAGTTGATGCTAATGGCATGTACAACAATGTGCTGGTTACAATCTTTATAACGCTGGTGGATTAATTCCATAAATAACCCTTTTTCAGCAAGTGGAGTTATAACAGCTAATGTTTAAAATATCTTTCATTAATGTTTACCCGTTTTACAAAAGAGGAAAAAGCAATCCATTATCCCGCTGACAAACGGATGTATATTGGTGTTAAACTTTATATGCAGGTAATATTTGCAATCATTATACTTCTTCCGTTTGTAGCTGCATGGCTGCAATATTTGGTAGCAGGATTGCCAGCAGATCCGGGGCGTATTTTTAATTCAATAACACCTGCTGATCCCACCGGGTTCCCAATTTGGGTAAATCTTAGCCATTGGGTCAACTTCTTTTTTCTTGTTCTCATCCTCAGAAGCGGTCTCTCTATTTTAGTGGATCATCCCCGCCTGTACTGGAATAATGGTTGCAAACCGGGAACAGACTGGATACGTTTTACACCATTAAAAAAACCAAAAGACAAATCGTGGACGGCTAAAGAAGATGCCCGTTATATTAGTCCTGTATTAGGTTTGCCCGGTTACAGGCATTCCATAGGCATAGCAAGAGCATGGCATTTTTTTACAGTGCCTTTTTTTATGTTGAACGGAGTTGTTTTTATATTCCTGCTTTTTTATACCAATCAATGGCTTCGACTTGTTCCCACATCATGGAAAATTATTCCTGATTCATGGAATGTTTTTGTTCATTATGCAACATTCCATCTGCCTGTGGAGCCTAATGGATATTATCATTTTAACGCATTGCAACAACTATCTTATTTTGCTGTAGTTTTTATCCTTGCGCCTTTGGCAATGTTTACAGGCATGGCTATGTCGCCAGCCATTGAAAACCGGTTTCACTGGTATCCAAAATTATTTGGCAATCGCCAAAGTGCCCGTTCTATTCACTTTTTAATAATGATAGCTTATGTCCTGTTTATTATAATACATGTTGCTATGATAGCCGCAACAGGGTTGGTTAGAAATATGAATCATATTATTTTGGGAACGGATGACACAGGCAATTTATCAGGTTTGTACATTGGTATTGCAATTATATTTATTACTGTAGGTTTTGGTTTTCTAGCCCATTGGTTTTCCTGGCGCAAACCACGGTTGCTGCAACAGCTAAATGCCGGTATTAATGAAAATTTATGGCGGGTTACTTTAAATCGTTTTGAGCCAAAAGCTTACTACCACAAAAATGATATATCTCCCTACTTTTGGGCTAATGGAAAAATGCCTTCTTCCGACGCATGGCGAAAACTTGCAGAGAATGATTTTAAAGATTACAAATTAAAAATAGGAGGGCTGGTAGATAATCCTGTAGAATTATCAGTGCAGGAGCTTAAAAATTTAGGAATGAAACAAAATATTACCATGCATCATTGCATACAGGGCTGGTCTGGCATAGCCGAATGGGGAGGACTGCCTGTTAGTAAAATTATTGAATTAGTTAAGCCACATGCAAGGGTAACAACCGTAGCTTTTTATTCTTTTGGCGAAGGGCTTTACGGAGGATATTATTATGATACAAACACGCTTGATAATTGCCTGAAGCCTCAATCAATTCTGGCATGGGAAATGAATTATGAAACATTGCCGCTGGAACATGGTGCGCCATTAAGGCTTCGGGTAGAAAATCAACTGGGCTATAAAATGGTGAAATGGATAAGTTCTATCGAATTTTTGGAAACGCATGAAACCATAGGCAAAGGTTTTGGAGGTAAAAATGAAGACGATGAATATTTTGATTTGCTGGCTAATACGTGATTATAAATAATCACACATCAACGGAACTATTTCAATAAAAATAAAATAAATAAAAATGGAAGAAAAATTCAACGAAGCAACTTCGCAGCGTAAAAAAGATCATCTTTTAGATGCCCCATTAGTCTCTATAAACATACCGGCTTTTATAGAGCAATTAAAACAAGAGTCAACCTGGAAAGACAGCGATCGGAACAGCATAACTGTTTTTAAAACAGATGGCATGCGTATTGTTCTTATCGGTCTTCATGCAGGTGCTGAAATGGCTAAACATACTGCCAGCGGTCATATTAGCGTACAGGTACTTGAAGGGCAAATAAAATTTACTACAGATGACAAATCTGTTGAATTAAGTAAAGGTCAGATGCTGGCACTTCATCAAAGTATTCCCCATAGTGTATTGGCTATACAAGAAACGATTTTTTTATTGATGCTTACTACCTTAGCAGGAAAGGAGTGATAAGGTCAGAACAAAATAAAACGATTTGGACAATCGGGCATTCTATCCGTAGCCTTGATGAATTTATTGTTATGCTTACATCTTTCCGCATTGAGTTGGTTGCAGATATAAGAAGTTTTCCCGGCTCAAGACGGTATCCTCATTTTAATAAAGAAGCACTTGAAGTTTCATTACCTGAAAATAACATAAAATATATCCATTTAAGAGAACTCGGAGGACGAAGAAAAGTGCGGCCCGATTCCATTAACACAGGTTGGCGTGCTGCTGCATTTAGAGGATATGCTGACTATATGGAAACTGATGCTTTTAAGATAGCGATAAAAGAACTTGAAGACATTGCCTCAAAAGAACGGACTGCCTATATGTGTTCCGAAGCAGTTTGGTGGCGTTGCCATCGGTCGCTTGTTTCAGATTATTGTAAAATGAATGGTTGGACAGTAATGCACATAATGGGGATCGGAAAAATGGAAGAGCATCCCTACACAAGCCCAGCGAGAATTGTTGGAGATCAGCTTATATATAGTAAGGAGTAATCTTGCTACTAAAATATTAGAGAGAGAGAGATGAAAAAAAATCAGGGCGGATAACGATAAAGCACATACGCAGTACCTTATCGGAGTTGAGATAGAATAATATAGTAGATTAATTTTCTTCCTTCCCAGGAAAGTCTTCTCCCGAGCCCGTGTAAAAGCCAGTGACGTTGCATACTACGGAGCGATAATAAGTTTCAAAAAAGCAATCCTGCTTAAGATGCTGCCTCATAATTTAGACTACTAAAAAGCAAACTTATAAATTTATAAAGTGCTTCGTAATACCTTAGTGACAACAAGTAGAAGGCTGAAGTTACCAAAAAGGTATAATGCACAAGAGGGCCGCCGCAGCGGAAAATCGCAACAATTTTTATCGTTTTACTAACCCGATGTAAAAGACATTGAAAAAATAAAATCCGTCAAATAACTCACCTGGGGGAGGCGTTAAACATTAAACCTAAAATGCATCACATCGCCATCATGCACAATGTATTCTTTTCCTTCAATTCTTAAACGGCCATTTTCCCTGCAGGCAGCTTCTGACTTATAGGTGATGAAATCTTCGTAGGCAATTACTTCTGC
>JANYFT010000222.1 GCA_025359625.1 Ferruginibacter sp. | reverse complement strand
CGTATCTGCACTATCATTGCATTGATGCCATTGTGTTGGTGCATATCAAGCAATTTAATGAACTCGGCCTTTTGCGAATCACTATTAAAATTTCCTTTAGCGGGCCAGTCAATATTATCAACCGTAGCCACCCATACACCTCGAAACTCAGGCATAGTTTGTGCCTCACTGTAAGTAATAGAAAAAAAGTTACCTAAAAGTAAAGCGAAAAAATATTTTTGCATTATTTCTATCAATTGGATTGTCGGATTTTATCTAATAAATTATTAAGGGTTTCTGCTTCACTTTCCGTCAGCACTTTTATAATGTTTTCCATTTTGTCTTCGTGTGTATCTAATTTTTCCAATACTTTTAATCCCTTGCCCGTGATAGAGACATCTACCAGGCGTTTGTCTGTTTTGCAGGTTATCTTTTTTGTCAATCCTTTAATAACAAGCCGGTCTACAATGCGGCTGGTATCACTCATTTTATCAAGCATGCGTTCCCTTATTTGCAAAGTTGATAAAGGTGTTGCACTCCCCCGTAAAATACGGAGTATATTAAATTGCTGCATGGTGAGGCCCTCCTCTTCAAATAAATGTTTCAGTTGCTCTGTGGCCCAGTTATAAGTAAAAATTAAATTGATCATCGCTTTTTGGTATTCACTTTTAAAGCTCTCTTGTTTAATGTCTTTATTTATACTCATGTTGCTAAATCTTTACTATTATCGGTGGTAGTAAATTCGTTGATATATATTTTTATCAAAATTATAAAATAGCTTATCAGCAAAGGGCCAAATATCAACCCCATAAACCCAAATAACCTGAGGCCAACTATTACACCCAAAACTGTTATCATCGGGTGTACATTACCCATCTTTTTCAATAATCCAAGCCGCGTTATATAGTCAACATTTCCGGTAATAATGATGCTGTACAAGGTTAGCCAGGTGGCTGTATAAGTATGTCCGGTTGAAAAAAGATATATTACCAGCGGCACCCAAATAATCATTGTGCCCACCAGTGGAAAAAAAGCAAAAACACCTGTCACAAATCCCCACATCCCCCAATCTTTTACACCAAAAATTAAATAACCAATGGCTGCAAATATACCCTGCACAATGCAGATAATGGGTATCCCTATTGCATTAGCCCTTATCATTAAATTGGTTTCTTTAGCAAGCTTGTCAACATTTTCCGGTTTTAAAGGAATTATTTTGTTTAAGTATTTTTCAATGGCAGTGCCGTTTACCAACAGGTAGTACAGCAGAAAAAACATCATCAAAAGATTGGTTACTACACTGGCAGTGCTATTGAGCAAAACCGGGATGAATGAAGATACTTTTGCAGTTATTGACTGGGTACTTTCATTAGTTAATAGTTTTTTACCAACAAAAGCTTCTATCTTATCTGAAAAAATTTGTACCCCCTGTATTACTTCCTGCTGATTATTTAATAATTCATTAATTTTTGGAGAAATCATTTTTACAGAGAGATAAACGGGGATAGCAATAATTATTAGCGAGCAAATTATAAACAGCAGTGCCGTAAAGCCTTTATGCCATTTTTTTTGCTGGGTTAAGGTTTGATACCATTTACGGGTAAGGATGTATAAAGTTATGCCGCCTAAAAGCCCTGGTAAAAAAATATTGAGTTGAATTACAAATACAATGGTGAGAAAAAGGATTAAGCCTACCAATATAAGTTGCCGGATGCGATTGTTAAATGTAATGTTTGCCATAAAATAAACCAGGCAAAATATAAGCCATTGCAAAACCAGGCAACACTGCAATGATTATAAAATGCAATTATTTTTTAATTATTTAGTCAACAGAATTTAATCTTTCCATACAGACGCACCTTCGCTGCAGTTGGCACAAATGTCAATATTTTTGCGGCTCTTCATTAATTGGCTGCGAAACTGTTTGTAATTATCATTGTGCCAAACTTCTTTAAACGACTGATTTTTTAAATTACCTAACTGGTGCAGGGCATCTTTATCAAAGCAACAGGGTACCACTAAACCATCCCAGGTTATAACGTTGGCATGCTGCATTTTCCAGCAGTGGTTAGCTAATTTATTTTTTGGTTTATAAGTGCCACTGGCATCTTTTTTATACCGGCTAAATTTATCAATTGTTGGAATAAGTTTATTGGGGTCCGTTTTATAATCATATACCTGCGCTGTTTTAAAACGTACTTCATCAACACCCACCTCTTTAGCCAATCTTTTAATATCTTCTATCTGATGCTCATTTGGTTTTACCACTAAAAACTGAAAAAATATAAATGGTGTTTTGCTGTTCAGCTCCTTTTTCCACTTTACAATATTTTTTGCCCCTTCAATTACTTTATCAATATTGCCCCCTACCCTGTATTGCTTGTACACATCCTGCGTAGTTCCGTCTATAGAAATGATCAGCCTGTCTAAACCACTCTCTATTGTTCTTTTGGCGGCCGCATCATTCAGGTAATGTGCATTGGTGGAAGTGGCTGTGTAGATACCCTTGCTGCTGGCGTATTTAACCATGTCTAAAAAATCAGGGTTCAAATAGGGCTCACCCTGGAAATAGAAAATGAGGTACAATAATTCTTTGTGAATTTCATCAATGGTCCGGGTAAAAAAATCTTTTTGCAACATGCCTGTGGGCCGGGTAAAAGCCCTTAATCCGCTTGGGCATTCGGGGCAACGCAAGTTGCAACTGGTAGTGGGCTCAAAAGAAATAGACACCGGGTAACCCCATTGCACAGGTTTGTTCAATAACCTGCTGGTATAAAAACTACCAAGCACTTTAACGCCATTCCAAAATCGTTTAAAAGTAATTTTGCTTGCCAGGTTGATAGTATCGTTCCAATTGATTTGGGGCATACAGCGAAGTTAGTTCATCAGGCGTTTATTAAATTAAAATACCGGCCGCTTAATTCATTAGGAAAATTATTTTTTGTTAGAATGACATTTACTTTAGGCAAAATATTTTTCCCTTTATATGCCAGCAAAATAATTACATAAAACTGATTGCGGGGTAACAAATATTTTTGGAAGACGGTTTCTTTTAACCATGTTTCTACAGGTTTAGCTTGATTATTTAAGGCTGCGAAAATAACCTCTGCCTGAAAAATATTACTTCTACCTGCTAAAAAAACCCTTAATAAATTACTTTAACATGCAGGGTTTCTAATTAATTAAAAAGGTAGTATTGTTACTTTAATGCACTTTTGCAGCGTATTTAAACCATCGTGACAAAAAGAAAAAACAAAAACGCAGCAATTTTTTTTTGGATAATAGTAGTGGTGCTGCCTTCAATAGCGGTGGCAGTTTATTATGGCCTCACTTTTTTTAACAGCCCAAAATTTGTTCGTTATCCCGGTTTTGGAATTGATATGCCTGTTAATTATTCCATACACGGCATTGATGTAAGCCGTCACCAGGCTGTCATTAACTGGGACGACGTAAAAGCCATGCAGATAAAAAATATAAAAATTGGCTTTGGATTTATAAAAGCAACCGAAGGGGTACAAAATGTAGATGACCAGTTTAAAAAGAATTGGGCGGCAGCCAAAAAAGCGGCTATTACAAGAGGGGCCTATCATTTTTTTGTGCCCAGTAAAAGTGGAAAAGAGCAGGCAGCAAATTTTATTGCAACAGTAACGCTGGATACCGGCGACCTGCCACCGGTATTGGATGTAGAACAAATTAATGCAACAAGTGTTACCAAATTGCAGCAAGGAATAAACGAGTGGTTGCTGATGGCAGAAGCCCATTATCATGTGAAGCCCATTATTTATACCAATGCTTTTTTTTACAAAAATTTTTTAGGTGAAAAATTTGATGATTACCCTTTATGGGTTGCCCATTACCTGGTAAAAGACAAACCACATATAGAACGCAACTGGATTTTTTGGCAACACAACGAAACCGGCCAGGTGAATGGGATTGATGCCTATGTTGATTTTGATGTGTTTAATGGAGATAGTGCAGCTTTTAAAAAGCTACTTATAAAATAAAGGAAATTATGTCTGATGTCTGATTTTTTGATGCCTGATTTTCTCTGGTTAAAGCATAAAGTATATAAATGGAAAGAGCTTTCAGTTTGAAAGATATCTGACATCAAAAAATCAGACATAAGAATTCGGTCATTTTATATTAATCATTCATTTTTAGCAGCATGGAACCAGATGTAATAGCTTTTTTATTGCGTATTGTGCAAACCATTTCAATGGCCATTGTTTGGTTGCTGATTAACATGAGTATTGGTATTTACTTTGGCTACGCTTTTTTTGATGACAAACCAACCTGGGGTAATTATATTTTTTATGTATGGTTTATTACAAGTTTTGTGTTGCTTATTTTTTATTTAAAAAAAAAATGGAAAGGCTGGAAGGAGATTGGGGAGTGAACAGGGATAGCTTATAACTACAATTAAGCTAACTTTTGTGAAGCAAACAACACCTCTTTTAATTTGTCAATATGCCCCTGTATGTCATCAACTTTTTGTTTATAATTTTTAGCAAAAGTTGTAAAGCCCTTTTTGGTATTATCATCTTCAATTTTTTTCAATAGGTTTCTGCGTTCTTCCATAATACGCAAGGCTACCCATAAAGTAGATTCAAATATTTCGCCCTGCTTTATAACCAGGTCTTTTTCCGAATAGGAATGACCGATATGACAGCGGTACCGGTCTTCCTTTCCCTGCCTGTTGCCCCCTTTATTTATCGTCCACAATCCGCCACCACAATCCGGGCAGGCATAAATACTTTTTTCACCCAACTGCTTCACGTTATCATAATCAACCACCACCCTTTCTGCAATTTGCGATTCTATAATAACATCTTCCGGTGCAGCTTTTTCTTCGGGTATGGTTTGCGTTATGCCCCAAATTACGTCTCCCATATTTGCAAGGCTTATACAATAGTTTACCTCCATATTATTAAGTACCGACAATGGCATATCAGGATATTCCGCCTCATTAGGATCCTGAACAATGCAACTTCCGCCACTTCTTTTTATGGCCAGCATTCCTGTTGTTCCATCATCCAATAAACCCGTTAATATAACCCCTATTGTTTTTGTACTGTAAGTGGCAGCAGCCGAACGAAACAACACGTCAATGGAAGGCCTCCAGCGGTTTTCTGCTGGCCCACAGCCAAGAATGATACGGTCTTTTTTTACCAGCAAATGAGCGTTAGGAGCAGCAATATAAACGTGGCCTTTCTCTATTACAGCACCTTCAGTAGCTATTTCGCACACCAATTGTGTATGTGGCTGAAGGCGGAGCATCAAAAAATTACTGATGCTGGTTTGAGATAAATGCATAACAATAAACACCGCAGCATCCATACCTGGCTTTAATTGCCCTACAAATTCCGATAACGCATTCATTCCACCTGCAGAGGCACCTACTACAATAACAAATTTGGGAGCATCCATTTTTAGTTTTAAGATGATACTATCAAAATATGTACTAAACTTGATTAAGTAATATTCTTGCAACACAACCATCATTGTAAATAATCTGTTTGGCTATGTTATTAGCCCAGAAAAAGTGCCACCCGTATACGCAGTGTTTAATTAAGTGTTGGCCTATTTATAAAATACCTCAACCATTTTTTTAAATTTTATAATAATTAAAAAGCGTAGTGGTGCCCGTATGGGCATTTTATTGCTCAGCACATCTGGTACTAAATTTAGGATTAACCATAGAAGTGTAGTGACCTAAATTTTTATTGTAGCAAACTTTAATTTAAAAAATTTGCTGTCAATTTTAATAAAATACATTTACCTTTAAAGACTTTCTCTATTTGTGTATTCTTTGATTATCTTTCCTTATCAGTTATTATTTTTTACAGATTTTGCATCTCTCTTAAAACAACCCAAATGTTAGCAACAGAACCCCACCACATTATTGCGATAGGCGCCTCGGCAGGTGGGTTAGAAGAAATAAATTCTTTTTTTGATCACACCCCTTTAGATGGTGTTTCTTATGTTATTGTGCAGCATCTATCACCCGATTTTAAAAGCAGGATGGTGGAGTTGCTGGCAAAGCATAGTAAATTAGTAGTAAAGGAAGCGAAGGATGAAATGCCTGTGCTAAGCAACCAGGTATACCTTATCCCTAACGATAAGTACATGACCATTCATGATTGCAAATTATATTTAACCGATAAGGAAAAAATTAAAGGGCCCCATCTAACAGTTAATCAATTTTTTAATTCCCTTGCAAAAGATAGTGGCAAAAAAGCTATTGGCGTAATCCTTTCGGGCTTAGGCGCTGATGGAACGGAAGGTGTAAAAGCCATTAAAAGAGCAGGTGGCATGGTGATAGCCCGTAACCCCGAAACAACAGCCTTTAGCAGCATGCCCGGTAATGCTATTGCCACCGGCATGGTAGATTTTATTTTAGAACCCGAACTGATGCCCGGCACCATTGAAGATTATATAAAACATGGTGGAGAAATATTATCGGATGACAAGGATGATGAAAAAAATTTAACTACCATAGTTGATTTGATAAAAGAACAGTTGCCACATGATTTTACTGATTATAAGCAAGCTACCATATTAAGAAGGATTAAGCGAAGGGCAGCCTATAATAATTTTACCAGGCTGGCAAATTACATTGAATTTTTACAAATTACACCCGCAGAAGTAGAAGCGCTTGCTCAGGATTTCCTGATAAGTGTAACCTCATTTTTCAGGGATAAAGAAGCATTTAATTTTATTGAAAATAAAATATTGCCGGGGATAATGGAAAAGCTTATGCCTGGTGAAGAATTAAAAATGTGGGTAGCCGGTTGCGCTACAGGCGAAGAAGCTTATTCAATGGCCATGCTTATTGCGGAGCAATTAACAGGCAAACATAAAAGTACCGTAGTTAAGATATTTGCCACTGATATTGATGCCGTTGCATTATTGCATGCCGGCAAAGGAATTTATAACTCCGGCAGTTTAAAAGATATGTCTCCTGAAAGAATTGAAAATCATTTTTTAAAGGAAGGGGATAATTACCGCATAAACCCGGATATACGCAAGATGGTGATTTTTGCCCAGCATGACCTGGTGAAAAACCCGCCGTATTGCAACATGCACTTTATCAGTTGCCGCAACCTGCTTATTTATATGACGCCGGCCTTGCAGAAAAAAATATTTTCGATGATGCTCTTCGGGCTTAAAATGGATGGCTATTTATTTTTAGGTTCCAGCGAAAATCCATTGCCCATCATTCAAAACCTGGAAGTAATAAATAAAAAATGGAAGATATACAAGAACCTTCAAACAAAGCGGGTAGTTCGTTTTGATGCATTTTCATTACCGGAATTAAAACCAGCACCTTCTCTCTTTTTAAGGCAGGATACTTCGTCAACCACCAGCACTAATTTGGCCGAAGTAATAAATATTGCCCTGGTAAACGAACTGGATTACCTGGTGGTTTGCATTGAAGAAAACAACCATGTTGTAAAAACTTATGGAGATACTTCCAAATTTCTGCTTCAAAAAAACTTTAATTTAAACCTTGCTGAACTTTTGCCAAGGCCACTTGCAGTAGCATTTAATACATTAAGCAGTAATGCCATAAAAGTAAATAAAAAAGTTACCGTTAATGGTATAAAAATAAAAAACAACAACGCAATAATTAATGTAAGCCTTTCTGTAAGGCCGTTACCTGTAAAAAAAGGTGAACAAAAGTTACTACTGGTAACATTTAATGAAGATAAACCGGTAGCAGGTGTACAACAGGAAAACATCGTGTTTGATGAAAAAATATACCTTGACAAATACACTATGAATTTAGAGGAGGAATTGAAGGAATTAAAAGACAAACTGCACAGCACTTATTTACAATTAGATGCCAGTAATGAAAACATGCAGTCTTTTAATGAGGAGCTGCTGTCAGCAAATGAAGAAATGCAAAGTACCAACGAAGAGATGCAATCTGTAAATGAAGAATTGCATACTATTAATGCCGACCATCAGTTAAAAAATAAAGAGTTGGTAGAAATTAATGACGATCTTAATAATTATTTCAGGAGCAATATTAACGGGCAGTTATTTGTTAATAAAGATTTGATGCTTATGAAATTTTCACCAGGTACGGTGAAGCAAATCAACCTGCTGCCCACAGATATCGGCAGGCCACTAAGCAATATCAGCACCAATATAAAATTTGAAACCATTACAGCAGATATAAAACAAGTGATTGAAGATGGAATTGTCATTACCAAAGAAATTGAGACTGAAAACGGCAAATGGTACCAGGTAATGACCATGCCTTATGTACGGCTGGCAGATAATAAAAATAATGGGGCTATCATTACTTTTAATGACATTACAGAATTGAAAAAAACAGAGTTGGAATTAGATAAAAAGAACGAAAGCCTGCTACGCATAAATGCTGATCTTGATAATTTTGTGCATACAGCCTCACACGATCTTTTAGGGCCATTGGGAAACATAGAATTAAGCATCAATGTGATGAATCAGGTAAAAGTGGCAGATCCACAGCTAAATAAATTTTTAGAAATAATTAATACCTCCATTAAAAATTTCCGTTCTTTAATAACTGAAATATCCACTGTTGGCAAAATAGAAAGCGATATGTTAACTATGGAAATGGTTAACATGGAGGAGATAATAGATAATATAGAATGGAGCCTTGATGACAAAATAAAATTATCCGGTGCTGTAATAAATCGCCAGCTGGAAGTTAAAGAAATATTGTTTTCAAAAAAGAATTTGCGCAGTGTATTGTATAATCTTATTTCTAACGCCATAAAGTTTAAAGGTGATGAAAGCCCCGTAATAAATGTTAGCACCAACAGGCAACGGGATAATATTGTGCTGACTGTTCAGGATAACGGAAGAGGGATAGCTGAAAACGAAATGGGCAAAATTTTTGAAATGTATGGCCGGCTTAACCGGGATGTGGAAGGCCATGGTATAGGGTTATATCTTGCAAAAAAAATAATAGATGCAGCAGGAGGAAATATTGTTGTAGATAGTGAACCGGGCAAGGGCTGTAAATTTATTATCTATTTTAAAGTTTAACAATAACACCATATTTAAAACGAACACCAATCTTGTATTAATTAAAAAGTGTTTTTTACCTCAACAATACCTTTAGTAAATGACAGCACTAACTGCTGTGATCTGCTACAATAACCCACCGGTTTTTTATTTTACAGAACAGCAGGGTGAAAGTTCCGCTGAGGTCACCAATGCTTCTTGTTAAATGCCAGTTACCCACTACAAAAAAATAATTTTCTGACAGGCGCTTTACTGAAAGCAAGTTAAAATTCAACTTACCCATTGATGCTATATCCGGGTAACGTTCTTTATAATTATCCAGGGTTTTTTGCCAGCCATAAGTAATGCCGCTTTTGCCAATAAACATCAGTGAATCACTTAGCCAGTAGCCATTCATAAAAGCCTGCTGGTTACCATTATTCCAGGCAAGGGTTTGCTGTGCCAAAATAGTACGGATACTTGTCTCATCTTTTGACTGGGCATTTAAAGCCCTTACCGAAAAGAATATTATGAAGAAGAAAAATAGCTTTTTTTGCATAACAATCTATCATTTAATATAAAAATATTGGATTAGGCATTTAATTCGCAAATGAAGGCTATTGTGGCCTCGAATAAAAAGTGCTAGAAATTTTAAATGTAAGCCGTTAAGAAATCAAGGCTGTTTGAGCCAGCATAAATTTCAAAGTATTTTACTCTGGCGGCGAGTTCCTTGATTTTAGGCTT
>JANYFT010000202.1 GCA_025359625.1 Ferruginibacter sp. | reverse complement strand
CGTATAGATTAGCTATATCAGTCGTATATCTAGTTATAGTACTCATATAGCAATAAGAAAATTTGTTTTAAAAAAATTTGTTTTTGTCCGCGGCAACATAAATGCCGTCTTCCCGCATTTCAACCGGCCATATTTTAAGGTAATAGCCTTCTCCACTTACATTTTTCCCATTTTGCAGCTTGAACTTATATTGATGCAAAGGGCATACTATATTTCCCAGCACATCTATATATCCATGAGCCATAACCCCTCCGGCATGAGGGCATTTTTGAGAGCAGGCCATTAATACTTCATTATACAAAACGATACAAACCTTTTTATTGTCCGCCATTACTTCTGCCATGCCATTGGCAGCAAAGCCAATATCAGCCAGTTTCTCAGCAACTTTATGCCATTTGTATTTTTTAGCAAGGCTCATTAGGCATTATTTGCAGCTTAATAAAAAAATTCTGCTTTGTATGGATATCGTATGCGGTACATTTCCCTTACCTTATTTAAAATAGTCTGCTTTAATGTATCGATATTTGTTTTTTCTATGGCTGAGATAAACACACAATTATCCTGTGTTTGGTTTTGCCAGCGTTGTTTTAAATCTGTTAATATTTCTTTTTTCACATCCTCCTCCAGCCATTCGTCAAATGCTTCTGCTTCATATTTATCCATTTTATTAAAAATGGTAACAGTGGGCTTTTCATTAGCGCCTAATTCTGCCAGGGTTTTATTTACCACTGCAAACTGCTCTTCATATTGTGGATGAGAAATGTCAACCACATGCAATAATATATCTGCTTCCCTCACTTCATCCAGTGTGCTTTTAAAACTCTCTACTAAATGATGCGGAAGCTTTCGGATAAAACCAACCGTGTCACTTAACAGAAAAGGTGTTTGTTCAAATACTACCTTTCGGGTGGTGGTATCAAGCGTTGCAAATAATTTATTTTCAGCAAAAACTTCACTTTTACTTAGCAGGTTCATGATGGTTGATTTACCCACATTAGTATACCCCACCAGTGACACCCTTATAAACTCACCACGCTCTTTTCGTTGGGTAAAAGATTGCTGGTCTATTTCGGCTAACCGTTTACGTAATAAGGTAATTTTATCTTTTACTATACGCCTGTCTGTTTCAATTTCAGTTTCGCCCGGTCCCCTTGTACCCACGCCACCACCCTGTCTTTCCAGGTGTTTCCACATGCCCTTTAACCTTGGTAAAATGTATTGGTATTGTGCCAATTCAACCTGCGTTCGGGCCTGCGCTGTTTTGGCCCTGCTGGCAAATATGTCCAATATCAGATCGCTGCGGTCAATGGTTTTTACACCCAATTCCTTTTCTATATTTTGTATTTGCGAACCGGTAAGTTCATCATCAAATATTACCAGCTCAACGTCGCTTTGCAGGCTTACATATCTTTTTATTTCTTCCAGTTTCCCTTTACCCACAAATGTTCTGCTATCAGGGTGTGGTAGTTTTTGAGTAAACTTTTTCACTGTAATTACACCTGCGGTCTCTGCTAAAAAAGCAAGTTCATCCAAATATTCATTTAATTGTTGCTCTGTTTGCCCACCGGTCACAATACCTACTAATACGGTTTTTTGTTCCTGCTTTAGCTGCTTTTTTTTCTCTATCAAAATATTTTATTTTTTGTGATACCCATCAACAATACCTCAATTATTGCTTTTAAAACGTTCTGAATCTTATATACAAAAGTAAAGCGTTCTGACAGGTATCAGAACGCTTTTATAAGTTATTTCATGCTATTCCTATTTGCCTGTTGCCAGGATAGGGCTTGTCCACTTTTTCATTTCGTTACAATTTTTGTATTCTTCATCTACTTTAATATAATAAGTGCCTATTTTTTGATTGAACCATTTTTCCAATGCTTCGCTCTTTTTTTCTTCTAAAGCTCTTTGGCTAATCTTGTTATAATCATCTTTTATATTTTCCCTGTGGGGGTCGGTTTTGCTTAATAGATATACAATTCTTACGCCTTTCTTTTTTCTTTCATTTTCAAATTCTTTAGGCAGCGAAAACTGACCTACTTTTAAATCTTTTAACATCACTACCATATCTTTATCCAACTGGTCAATAGTGATGTAAGTACTGCCTTCTGCATTTGTTCTTCTACCTCCGGTGAATTTGCTATTTTCATCATCACTGTATTTTGAAACGGCTTCACCAAACTGTATAGTACCCGCTATTAATTTTGATCTTACGGTATCTAATTTTTGTATGGTGTTTGTTATTTCTGTCTGCGTAATTTGAGGTATTTTTAAAATGTGCCTTACACTGGCATCGTCTCCGGCACGACTAACCATTTGTATAATATGATAACCAAATTGGCTTTTAAAGGGACTGCTTATTTGCCCTTCTTTAAGTGCAAATGCTTTACCCATAAATGTAGCATCAAAACCTTTCTGGCTTCTGTTTAAATCAAGTTGGCCATTGTTTTGTTGTTGTGTTGCCGCATCATCAGAATAAATATCAGCCAGTTTTTTAAAATCTTTTTTGCCGCTTTCTGCCTGCTGCTTAAATTCTGTCAATTGTTCAATGCAATACTCTTCGGCTTCTCTGCTTGCTTTTGGAAAGGCAACAATTTGACCTATTTCCAGTTCACTTTCATAATAGGTTAAACTGTCTTTGGGTAATTTATCAAAATAAGCTTTTACTTCGTTTGGTGTTATACGTATACCGTCTACAATTTTATTACGCATAGCAGCAGCTAGTTTTCTTTCCCTGAACCCGTCTTTAAAATCTTCTTTTAACTGGTACATTGATTTACCTGAAATTTCTTCCAGTTTTTCTTTTGAACCATAAGAACTAATAAAATAACGTATCTGGTTATCAATATCCGCAGCCACTTCTTCTTCTGTAACGGGTAAAGAATCTTTTTCGGCTTGCAACACCAATGCTTTAATACCCATTGACTGTTCTAAAGATAAACACCGGGCATTAGCTGGTACTTCAATTCCCTGCCGCTGCATATCAGTAACTGTATTATCTATATCGCTTTTTAAAATAACCTTATCGCCAACAACAGCTATAATTTTGTCTGCTACCACTTTTGCAGGCTGTGCAAAAGCCATCGTACATAACAAAGTATTTATACAGAACAACAGAATTTTTTTTTGGGTATTCATTTTATTTCAATCAATGTTTATGAGATATTCCAACGCTGTTCGAAGCAAGGTTGGTGTCAAAAATAAAGAGCTATTTTATCAATAGCCTTTTTTGTAATTATGTTTAACAAATGTTTGTGCCCGGCTTAATGCTGCAACAATGATGAACATTCTTGTGTCACTCCCTTGTGCGTCATACCTATTTGGCACTCCTACTAAATTTGCTACTACATTTGTTATAAGGAATATAATCAGTGTTGTTATATTTTATAAACATTCGTTAGGAAATAGCAATTAATATTCAGTAATCATTTAAGATAAATCAATCATCGGACATTTTACAAAGTACGTTTCACTTCTACTTCTTCAAATGCTTCCACAATATCACCTACCTCAATATTGGCGTAGTTCTTAATGGTTAATCCGCACTCCATATTAGTGGTTACTTCTTTTACATCATCCCTGTAACGTTTAAGGCTGCCAAGCTCCCCGGTAAATATTACAATACCATCTCTTACCAATCTAATACGGTTGTTTCGGGCAATTTTACCATCTAATACAATACAACCGGCAACAGTAGCTTTATCAAATTTGTACATTTCTTTAATCTCCACATTCGCCAGTACTTTATCTTCAACGCCTGGTTCCAGCATACCTTCCATTGCACTCCTGATTTCTTCAATGGCATTGTAAATAATAGAATATAATTTTATCTGGATGCCTTCCTGTTCACCTAAACGGGCAGCCTGCATAGACGGACGAACATTGAAACCGATAATGATGGCATCAGAAGCATTAGCCAATGTAACATCACTTTCAGTAATGGCACCTACTGCTTTGTGAATGACTTTAATTACAATTTCTTCTGTGCTTAATTTTTGTAATGAATCACTCAATGCTTCTACAGATCCATCCACATCACCTTTAATAATAACGTTCAGTTCTTTAAAGCTGCCCAATGCCAAACGACGGCCAATTTCATCCAGCGTTATATGTTTTTTAGCCCTCATCCCCTGCTCCCTCAATATCTGTCCACGCTGGTAGGCTTTTTCTCTTGCTTCGCTTTCATCTGCATACACTTTAAATGTTTCGCCAGCTTGCGGTGCACCATTTAGACCCAATATTAAAACCGGCGAAGATGGAGGTGCTATTTCGCTGCGTTGGTTACGTTCATTGTACATGGCTTTTACCTTTCCGAAGTTTTGACCAGAAACGATCATATCGCCTTGTTTCAGTGTACCATTTTGAACCAGGATAGTTGCTACATAACCACGTCCTTTATCAAGCGATGCTTCAATTACTGTACCTGTAGCAACCTTGGCCGGATTGGCTTTTAGTTCCAGCACATCTGATTCTAATAATATTTTTTCCATTAACAGGTCAATATTTAATCCCTGCTTGGCACTTATTTCCTGGCTTTGGTATTTACCACCCCAGCTTTCAACCAAAATATTCATGGAGGCTAATTGTTCCTTAATTTTTTCCGGGTTAGCTCCATCCCTGTCAATTTTATTGATGGCGAAAATCATTGGTACGTTTGCTGCCTGTGCATGGGAAATAGCCTCCTTTGTTTGAGGCATCACCGCATCATCTGCAGCAATTACAATTACTGCAATATCTGTAACTTTTGCCCCACGGGCCCTCATCGCTGTAAACGCTTCATGACCTGGTGTATCCAAAAAGGTGATAGCCCTTCCATCTTTTAATTTTACTTCGTAGGCACCTATATGTTGGGTAATACCGCCTGCCTCGCCGGCAATTACATTGGTGTTCCGGATATGATCCAACAAAGATGTTTTACCATGATCTACATGACCCATGATTGTAACAATTGGTGCCCTTGGCTTAAGATCGTCCACGTTATCCTCGTCTTCATCATCTTCCATTTCTGCGGCATCTTCCACACCGATGAATTCTACTTCATAATTAAACTCGCTCACTACCAGTTCGATAACATCAGCCTCTAAGCGCTGGTTAATAGATACCATTATACCGAGGTTCATACACTTGCTGATAATATCTGCAAAACTTACATCCATTAAACCAGCCAATTCACTAACAGAAATAAATTCTGTTACCTGCAACTTATTACTTTCTCCGCCTTCTGTCCCTCTTTGTATTGCTAGCTCATCTCTTTTAGCCTTACGGTATTTAGCTTTTAAACTTTTGCCACGTCCGCCACCACCTGATAGTTTTGCCTGTGTTTCTTTTATTTTATCCTGAATTTCTTTAGCATCAATTTCCCTATCCTGGGTACGTGCTGCTGGTGCTGCATTGCGATTATTATTAAACCTATTACCGCCGCTGTTTTGTGTGTTGCCGCCACCCGGCCTATTTATTCCTGGTGCTCCGCCCCCTGGCCTGTTTACTCCAGAAGAACCACCCGGCCTGCTTCCTATAGGATTGCCAGTATTTGGCCTATTACGGTTTTGATCATTAATAGCGGGCCTTGGCGCATGGCCGGTGCCACTACCTTGTCCCTGGTGCGGAGGTGCCCCAGGTTTCCTTTCCATTGGTATGCGTTTGCGCTTGCGCTTATCTTCGTCCCTTTTAGGTCTTGTATCATTATCAACCGGCAATTCAATTTTTCCTAAAATTTTAGGGCCTTCTAATTTATCTGCCTTTATATTTTCAATAACAGCGGGTGCATTCACCATGGGCTCATCAACTTTTATTGATTCAACTATTATTGGTGGTACAACAACAGCGACTGGTTTTTCTGCTACAGGGATATTCTCAACTTTTTGTGGAGTTGGTAGAATTGTTTCCTCTGGTTTTTTAGTAGCCTTTTTTGGCCTGGTTGAAGAATCAATTGCATCAAGGTCAATTTTTGTAACTACTTTGGGTGCTTCAAGTTCTGGTGTCTCTATCCTGGTTAATTCTATTTTTGGTATTTCAACAATTACAGGTTTTTCTTCCTGCAATTTTGCTATCACTGGCTTTTCTACTGTAGGCTCCGGAACTTCTATAATTTTTATTTCTACGGGCTTTTCAACTTTTGGTATTTCTGGCACAGGTGTAATCTCCTCTGCTGGTTTTACCTCAGCCGGCTTTTCCATTATAGGCTGAACAACCACAGCAGGTTCCTTCTTTTTAAAAGAAAGATCTTCTTCGTCTCTTTTCTTTTTAGGCTCTGTAACGCCGACCCCTTTTGAGAGTTCAATCTTTTGCGCTTTTTCTTTAGCTGCTTTATCCTGCTGAAATTCTGACTGCAGAACACGGTACATTTGTTCCGTGAGTTTGGCTGTGGGCTTAAGGTCATCGCTGCTAAATCCCTTTGATTCAAGAAATTCAATCAAGGTATCTTTACCTATATTAAATTCCTTTGCGGCGGACAATAATCTTGGTGTATTTGATGCTACTTCTGACATTCGTGTTTTGTTTACCTATAACTAATGGGACATAGGCGGTCGTTTTCTTTTTAAGTTATAATTTATATTCATGCCGTTACTCTTTCTCAAATTCTTCTTTTAATATCCTCATTACATCGGCAATGGTTTCCTTTTCCAAATCTGTTCTGCGTTCCAGTTCTTCTGCTGTTAAATCCAATACTGAACGTGCAGTATCACAACCTACTTTTTTTAAAGCTTCAATTACCCATGGTTCAATTTCATCACTAAATTCTTCCAGGTCAATATCAAATTCATCCACTTCACCTTCATTATCACGGTATACATCTATTTCATACCCTGTCAATTCGCAAGCCAGTTTTATATTTACGCCACGTCGTCCGATGGCCAGCGAAACCTGGTCAGGTTTTAAAAATACGGTAGCATGCTTTTTTTCTTCATCAATATCTATGCTGGTAATTTTCGCTGGTGTTAGTGAGCGTTGTATCAGCAACTGTATATTATTTGTCCAGTTTATTACGTCAATATTTTCATTTTTTAATTCTCTAACAATACCATGTATACGGCTTCCCTTCATCCCAACACATGCTCCTACAGGATCAATCCTGTCATCAAAACTTTCAACTGCTATTTTAGCTCTTTCACCGGGATCCCTTACAATCTTCTTA
>JANYFT010000199.1 GCA_025359625.1 Ferruginibacter sp. | reverse complement strand
GGTATCTTTGACCAAGGGTGAGCTGGAAATAGTTTTTTGCCATTGCAACACAAATTTCGGTTTTCAGTTTCATCCTCCCAGCAGGGGTACCCCTGCTGGGAGGATGAAAACCTTGTGTTGCACTTATTAGTTGAACTTACATAAGTTTAGTTATGAATAATTTACTGCTTTTTATAAAGTAAAATTAAATCATAAATAGTGGGAGGTTTATGGCCTGTTGTTAATGAGTTATATTTTTTTCTGCTTTTTTTAGAGCCTAAAAAGCGACTGAATGTAAATGGTTTTAAAAGATTAGTACATACTAATGCAGCAGCTTTTCATCATACTCCTTTTGCAGATTACTTATTGCAGCATCGTAACCTGCCGGGTCTATAAAAGCAGCAGGGTTATATGCATCGCCGGGTTGATGTTTATCATTTAGTTTAAACTGGCTGGCGTGAGAAGCTAACCATATATCAAAACGGATATTTTTCATTTCCTTTAATGTTTTAGCATAATCGCCTGCTATTTCAGGATAACTTATTATGTCAGCAAACGATTTTTCTGTAACAATGGTGGGCATGTTTGCAATAAGCACTTTGTAGGAATGCTGCTCATCTGATACTGTAAATAAAAAACTACAGGAACCTTTTGTATGGCCGGGATGATGCAACATCACCAGTTGCATATTGCCCAATTGAATTGTATCACCGTCGTGCAGTAAACGATCAGGTGTTACTGATTTAAATGTGCTGCCATGTCCACCCAGTGCATAATCTGAACTGCCCCCATTTTCCATTACAACAGCGTCTTTTTCATCTACCATCAGTTGGGCACCTGTTTTCTTTTTAATAGCGAACATAGCGCCCATGTGATCGTAATGTGCCTGTGTGTTTAACAATATCCGGGTATCGGCAAACCGAAAGCCCAGTGTTTCGATATTGCTTTGTATTTGTGCATTAGAAGCTGCAAGCCCTGTGTTGATTAATATGTTTCCCTTAGTGGTTGTGATGAGGTAACAGGCAAGGTCGTACGTGCCTACATAAAACAGGTTTCCGGCAATTCTGAATGGCTTGTATGGTTTAGACCAATCTGCGTTTAATGCTTTTGGCTCCTTTACTTTTTGTGCGGCTACAGGTGGTGCTGTTAATGATACAGCAACAGCAAGCACCATTATTTGCAATGAATAATTGAACATAGTTAATGATTGAATAAAATTGAATATTCAAATATATCAGCTTTTTACAAAGATTGAATCAAACTACTTTGTGGCACATGAATCAAAGCGGAAAAAATTGTAAGATTAAATTTCCATTAGTAAGTCCCTATATTATTTTCTAAGCGATATTCGGGGAGTTATATTTTTTAATATTCTCTTTCAACAATTACTTTTTTAAAGTTGCTTTCCTGGTTTTTTATCTTTTGATACCGGCTTTGTCACCCTATAAAAATGATAGCCACCTTTTAAAATTAGAGGCTCCGAAAAGTTAATCACATCGGTGTGGAAAATTTTAACTTCTTTATATAGCTGCATTTAACGAATTTCAATTGCAAATAAATAGCCTTGATAGCAAACAAAGAAATATCAGCACTTTTTCATTTAATAGACGACCCGGATAATGACGTTTACAGTACAGTAAGTACTAAAATAATCTCTTTCGGCAAAGCTATCATTCCTAACCTGGAAGACTTGTGGGAGCATACTATTAATGAAGATGTTCAGGAACGGATTGAACTGCTGATACATAAATTACACTTTACAGACCTTACCAACGACTTCATTAACTGGAAGAACGGAACCTGCGAATTACTACAGGGGAGTTTGTTAACAGCCCGGTACCATTACCCTGAAATGCAGGCCCTGCAAGCTTTACAAGAAATCGAAAAGATGCGCCGCAATATCTGGCTGGAACTAAATAATTATCTTACACCGCTTGAACAGATTAATGTGCTCACCAGTATTGTGTATAATTATTACAAACAAAAAGGTGTTGAAATAGCTTACAGCCAGCCAGAAGATTTCTTAATTAATAAAACACTTGAAACAAAAAAAGGCAATGCAATCAGCAATGGCATCATTTACCTGGTGTTGTGTGGGTTATTAGACATCCCGGTAAAAGCCATCAATATTCCCCGCCAGTTTATACTGGGTTATTTTGATTCGCAATATGAGTTCAAGGACTCTGTTGGGCATTCGTCTCAAAAAATAATTTTTTATATTGATCCTTTAAACGGGCAGATATATTCGCATAAAGATGTGGAGGGCTATTTTAAACGTATCAGTGTGCCACCTACCACATCCTACTTTAAACAAAGGGATAATAAACGCATCATACAATTTTTACTGGAAGAACTGAGCAAGTGTTTTGACGATGACCGAAACCGTTATAAAATGAATGAACTGCTAACGCTTGCAAAATTATTAGACGACTGATCTATGATGTTATAAGCAACACAGATTGGCAAAAAAGCCCTCCCATAGAAATTTTACAAACACCCTTAGTTGCAGCAGAGGTTTTGTCCATACCAGTAAAAAACAGGTGCTGGAAAGATATCATCAAAACCAAAAAGATTTACTACTGCTGCATATTAATGAAACCAAATTGATTGCTAAACTAAAGTAATACCTGGCCCATCTGTTAATAAAAATATTCCCGCATATTTTTAGGCAGTTAAATTTAGATGCTGTTGTTGAAACTACCGCCTTCACAATTGATTGCTACGGTATTATTTTTTCATAAAATAACAGAAGCATGCGGCATTTTGTGTTGCAAAATTTTAAAAAAATTAAAGTAATTTTTTAGTTGGATAAATTGAATTGGTAAAAAAAATCAGGCTGCTTAATCCATCCATTTTTTTCATAAACAGATTGTGCTTTATAATTGTCGAAAGCTGTTTCCAGTAACAACCATCCGGCATTGTTTTCACTACCAAATTCTTTTGCCTTGTTGAGCAAAGCATTGGCAACGCCTTGCTGACGGGCAGTTTCAGCCACATATAAATCATTAAGTAACCAGGCTGGCTTTAATGATACAGATGAAAAAATGGGATACAATTGTGTAAACCCTACCGCTTCCTCATCCAAAAAGGCAATAAAAATCGTTGATTCTTTTCTGCTCATCCTATCTTGCAAAAAATTAATTGCTCCATCTATATCACTTGCCTGATCATAAAAAATCCGGTATGCATTAAACAAAGCAGCGACTACTTTTATATCATCAATCGTTGCCTCTTTTATTTGTAATTTCATAAAATAATTTTGAGGGCAATATTACAAAATACTTTACGCAAAAAAATACTCAAATGATCACCTGGGATGATTTTGAAAAAATAGATATGCGGTTAGGCACCATAATAGCAGTAGCCGATTTCCCTAATGCCCGGAAACCAGCCTTTCAATTAACCATTGATTTTGGAGAATTAGGTATTAAACAATCATCGGCACAGATAACCACGCTTTATACCAAAGAAGAATTAACAGGCAAACAGATCATAGCGGTAGTGAATTTTCCCCCAAAAAAAATTGCCCATTTTTTCAGTGAATGCCTTGTGCTGGGTGTTTACAATCAACACAACGAAGTGGTGCTGTTGCAACCTTCGCTGCCGGTTACAAACGGCTGCCGTATTGGTTAAACCTGGTAAAACCGTTCTAAAAAAATACTTACTTTTTTAAAGTTATTTTTATTGATCGTAAAAAAATGGTTGCGCCCGTCTTTGCGGCATTCTACCAGTTCGCTATCAGATAATAATTTTATATGGTGAGAACAAGTGGGTTGAGAAAGTCCGGTAAGTTGTTGCACATCACCGCAGCATATTTCACCTTTACGGGATATTTCCTGCAGAATGGACAGCCTACACGGATCAGCGATGGCATTCATTGCTTTTTCTATAAACCTAGTCTCACTTTTAACTGTACTCATATTTTTTTAAAAATTTCCATATTAAAGAATAGCATTTTTTTAGTTTGGCAATATTAATTCATTTAAATTTATCAATATATTTTTATGAATAAAATAACTGCCTTTTATCCCTCTCCTATGGGTAACATCTTAATTGAATGTACGGATGATTTAATTACAGCGTTGCTATTTGAAAAGGAAAATGACAAACTACAAAGCAAGGAGGTAGTTATTAAAGAACCAACTCCACAACATACCCTGTTAAATAAATGCCTGCTGCAATTACATGAATATTTTGAAGGCAGCAGAAAAGAATTTCACTTACCTGTTCAACAAAATGGCACTGCCTTTCAACAAAAAATATGGACCGCTCTTATGCAAATTCCGTATGGCAAAACAATCAGCTACCTTGAATTATCTAAACGAACAGGAGATGCCAAAGCCATCAGGGCGGTGGGCACTACCAATGGAAAAAATCAGTTGAGCATTGTTGTTCCCTGTCACCGGATTATAGGTAGCAATGGTACTTTAACCGGGTACGGTGGCGGCTTGTGGCGCAAGCAATGGTTACTGGAACATGAAGCAAAATTTGAACATGGGGTACAAATGCTTTTTTAGAATCTTGCACTATTTATTTTTTGATGGAAGCCATATACCTAAATAAATCTTTGCATCCAGTCAGACGGAGACGTCAGACTGGATGGCTTCACCACCGGTCTGCAGGCTCCGCCTAACCAATTATCTTACTCTATCTGACGTCTTCGTTTCACCGGTTATCCTCCTCTACTTCATATCCCCAAAACTAAAAGTTAGAGGTAGCAAATGGTTAGCTTTTTCAATTATATATACTTCTCCTTTTAACCCACTTAGTATAATTCTTATGGGCTGATGAGTGCGTTCTTCATATTCAGCCAAACTTTGGCGGCATATACCACAGGGAGATATTGGCTGGTTACTTTCGCCATTTAAATTATCATAACTAATGGCCATTGTTAGTATACCAGCATTGGCAAACTGCGATGCAACTGCTGAGAGCAAAACCCTTTCGGCACAAATGCCCACAGGGTAAGAACCGTTTTCCTGATTGGTGCCAGTAACAATTGTACCATCTTCTAAAACCGCTGCAGCACCTACTTTAAAATTAGAATAAGGGGCATAAGCTTTTTTTGTAACAATCCTTGCCTGAGTTAACAGCTCAGTATCGTTACGATTTAACTCTTCTGATGAAGCATATATTTCAACAGTAAATGGCAGCTCTTTTTTAATCATAAAAATTATTATTTTAATACCTGTGCCTTATGATCCAGGTATTTTTTCTAAACAGATTCAGTTAAAAAATCCTCCTTACATTGCTATAAGGAGGATTGATTTATATTTTTGCTCCTATCCCAAAGGGACAAAAATATGATACCATTTGGTAAATTAATTACTGAATTAAATTGACTATAAAATTATTTTATCCATTTAAATATCCTGTTCCACCTCGGCCCTTTCTCCCAGCTAAACCAAATGAGGGAAGCTTTACCTACCACATGGTCTTCGGGTACAAAGCCCCAATAGCGGCTATCCAGTGAGTTGTGGCGGTTATCACCCATCAGCCAGTAGTAATTCATTTTAAAGATATAGCTGGTAGCTTCCTTGCCATTTACAAATATCTTACCACCCTTATTTTCGAATTCATTGCCTTCATAAGTTCTTATACAACGTTCGTAGCGGATGTAATTATCAGGCGTTAATTCAATAGTTGCTCCTTTTTTAGGCACCCATAATGGCCCGTAATTATCAGAAGACCATTGTTTAACCGTATCATAATATGGAAACAGTCTGTTCTCCACCGGATACATAAAATCAGTAACGGTGTAGCCTGCAGGGATAGTGAGGTGTTTCTTTTCCTCGTTAGTAATATTTACCAGGTACACATTGTTACCCATTGGCTGTATATCCCTTTGCTCTGGTCGCACCTGTATGCCCATTGGTGCCAATAATTCTTTATCTAATTCAGGCGAGTTGGGTGGCATTGTTATTTTATAATATCGTTGTGCCTGTGGAAAATAATCCTGCGGTTTTCCACTAATGAACAATGCTCCGTTAATCACTTGTATCGTATCACCGGCAATACCTACACAACGCTTAATAAAATTTTCTCTTTTATCTACCGGCCTGGTAATGATCATGTCGCCGTATTTATTCCATACATCTTCCCTTGCTTTTTGCTCTGTTAAATGGCCAAGGTTCATTTCATCCCTTATCTCCTGGTAATAGGTGGTTTGGGAACCAAACTGTTGCTGTCCATCCACAATAGGATCGTTGATAGAAGTATCATTCACCGGAAAATTAAATACTACTGCATCATTACGCTGCACCGGGCTTGCAAACCATCTTGTGTATGGAATGTGTATCCATTCAAGATAACTCTTTGCAGTAACAAATGGCATTGTATGATGCACAAAAGGCATAGCAATGGGTGTGTTGGGGATACGGGGACCATAGGTCCATTTACTTACAAATAAAAAATCGTTTACCAGCAAAGTTTTTTCTTCTGATGGTGTAGGGATGGTGTAAGCTTCAAAAACAAAAGTGCGTATAAGCGTTGCCGCTACCACCGCAAATGCGGCTGCGTCTATCCATTCCCGGGAGGCTGATTTTTTATAATTTTTCACTACCAGTTCACCAGCATATTTTTCGTTGTTTGAGTAACCGAGATAGGGAAAATAAATAAAGGGAAGAAATACAGTGGCTGCATGGTGCCAAAATCCAAATCGGCCAAAATGCTCAACAAATTTGATAGTGATCCAGATGGTAATAAACTGGCCTGCTATGGGTATCAGTTGTAAAAAAAACCACACAGTATGCAGTTTCATTTTTTGCACCATGCACCAGGTATTATAAAATGGTACCAGGGCTTTCCAGGGTTCTATCCCAGCTTTTTTGAACATGCCATACAAACCAATGTGCCACCCAAGGGTGGCCACTATAAAAATAATCCAGCCAATACTCATAAGTAAAATTTTTATCAGGGCCAAAAATACCATAATTAAACTTGCGATTAAGGTTTATATAAAAAATGTTTGGAAATGTTTAACAGTAAAATTACCGTTAAAATAAGGGAACATGTAAGTATGACTTTACCTGCAATAAATTATTGTATGGGCTAAAAAGCAATATGGTTAAATGTTTGCGGCATGCACCAGCACAGCCTACAACTGCAACAACCCAAACTGGTGCAATCCATTTACCGGTTTGTTATCCCAAAAAAGTTCAAAATCATCAAGCCCTGCAGCTTCATAACTTTGCTTTACTTCCTGTATGGTGTAAGTTTTATTTTGGTGAACAGATAATTTATCAAGTATTGTTGCCAGCCATGCCCCTTGTTGCTCACTAACTTTTATGCTTATAAATCCCTTCCTGTTTTGAAAAGTGAGTTCACTCATTTGCCAGTGGTTCCCTTTTTTTGATTTGGTAAAATTTACTACAGAAGGTTTGTTACCCAGCCATATAATTTTTGCGGTAGGCTTACTTATTATAAACGCTTCTTCTGATAAGGCATTGATTATATAATCAGGTGGCACGGTGGTTTTAGGCACTTTAAAATCAAACCATTTTTGTAACGCATAATCAAAACAGGAACCATGCATATAATTAAGCAACGACTTTTTTAATCCAAAACTAAATGCCGGGTGATCAGCACCGGTGGGGTCGCTGTGTTCAATATCGTTGTTGGCAAATGTGCCTATAGCTTCCGTTAGTTTTTTTACTTTATATTTCCCCGGATTCAAACCAACTGGGCTGTGAGCCGTCATGGTGAACTGGTGCCAAAAAGCCGATTGCAAAATACCAACCTCAAATAGCTGCCTTACCATTTCAAGTGAGTCAATAGTTTCCTGTGCTGTTTGTGTTGGGAAACCATACATCAAATATGCATGCACCATTATGCCGGCATCAGAAAAATGTTTGTTAACCCTTGCCACCTGGGCCACGGTAATTCCCTTTTGTATCAATTCAAGCAAACGGTCAGAAGCTACTTCCAGTCCGCCGGAAACAGCAATGCATCCCGCCGCTTTTAGCAGCAGGCATAAGTCACGGGTAAAGCTTTTTTCAAAACGGATATTTGCCCACCAGGTTACCGTTAGTTTTCTTCTAATAATTTCTATAGATAATGCCCGCATTGTTGCCGGTGGCGCTGCTTCATCTACAAAATGAAAAGCATTTTGCCCGGTCTGTGCAATCAACTCTTCCATTCTATCACAGAGCAATTGTGCAGTAATTAATTCATACAATTTTATATAATCCAAAGAGATATCGCAAAAAGTACATTTGCCCCAATAGCAACCATGGGCCATGGTAAGTTTGTTCCATCGTCCATCACTCCATAAACTGTGCATCGGGTTTATCACTTCAATGGCAGAAATATATTTATCCAGTAAAAGATCGCTGTAATCCGGCGTACCTACCTGGCCTTGTTTATAATCGGTGCAGGCAGTATTATTAATGTAAGTTACCTGCCCGTTCACCAAAATAAACGTGCGTTTAAGCTGGTCCATATTTTTTTTACCCTCCAAAAAATGCAGCAAATTTTCAACCGGTGCTTCGCCATCATCCAGCGTAATAAAATCATAAAATTCAAACACCCGGGCATCCGATAAAGAGCGTAATTCAGTATTGGCAAACCCACCACCCATCGCCACTTTCACGCCCGGGTAATGTTGCTTGATCCATTGCCCGCAACGAAGAGAAGTATATAGATTACCAGGAAAAGGAACAGAGATAGCTACCAGCGAAGGATCAATCTCTTCCATCCTTTTTTGTAAAATAGCAATTAATATTTTATCAATGTAAGTATATTCCTTTTGTAGCAAAGCGTACAATTCATCAAAACTATTGGCACTTCTTCCCAGCTTTTCGGCATACCTGCTAAAACCAAAATGTGCATCCACACATTCAGTGATCATGTCCGAAAGATCTTCAAGGTACATGGTAGCAAGATGCTTAGCTTTGTCCTGTGTGCCCATTGTTCCAAAGGCCCATTTTAAATCATCCAATTGAGCAAAGCGGCTGGCTTCGGGTAAAAAATCCCTTTTGCCTATAAGGTGCGCCAGCATTGTATTTTTTCCCTGCAAAAATAAAATTACGGCGTCAATGGTATTGATATAATCGTCTTTTAAAAAAATTATCCTGCGGGCATTTTCAGAAAAAACGGAAGTATTGTTATTGACCTCTTCAAATAAATTTGTCAGTCCCTGTTTGCTGAATAAAGCCACCGTAACTTCAATACCAAGGTCTGCCTGGAAAGATTTTATTTGCCTGGTATTTAAAAAACCTTTTAGATACGCCGTAGCGGGGTAAGGTGTATTTAACTGTGTAAATGGTGGGGTTATTAAAAAAACAGGGAAATTCAAGTCTTATTATTTAGAACGCAAAAATATTCCTTTTACCCCTAAGTTTGCATCTTTTAAATTATCAAACCGGCACAAAAAAAGCATCACTTTTGAGTAATGCTTTTCTGATTATTTTTTATTTTCAACAAGTTTTATTTTCCTCCAAACACAGATTTTAAAATACCAGTAACCTGTGCAGCAGGGTCTTTTCTTATTTTTTGTTCTTCTAAACTTATATTTAAAAATAAGCCGCTCAATGCCTTTTCGGTAACATATGCAGTAAGGTCGGGATTAATTTTGTTGGCAGAAAACTTATTATAATTTGTAAATAAATCTTTCCAATATTTGGTTGCATCAACTTTAACCAAACTAGCTTCAATCACCGGCCTAAATTTTTCAGTCAGTTCGAGCGTGGTTGTTTTTCTTAAATAATCCGTTGCCGCAAAATCGCCACCACGTAATATTTGTAATCCGTCAGTAACACTCATTTGTTTTATAGAACTCCAAAAAACATTACCTACTCCGTTCGCTGCATCTTCTGCAGCCCTGTTCATAGATAAAATTGCTTTGTCAACCATGCTGCCCATGCCAACACCACGCAAGGTTTTCTCTACATTTTGTGCTTCTGCCGGCAATAGAATTTTAATGGCTGCATCGCCAAAAAAACCATTTGCTTTGCTCAGCTTTTTACTGGCACTATCAGTACCAACTCTTAGCGCTTCTTTTAAACCGCTGATGATATCATCGTTACTTAAACCCTTGCCTGTACCAGAAGATCCGGAACCTGATACCTTATCAAAAACGCTTTTACCGGAA
>JANYFT010000169.1 GCA_025359625.1 Ferruginibacter sp. | reverse complement strand
GGGGAGGGCTGGACATGATCACCAGCGGAAGCAATGAAACTGCTATCTATGAAAATGTTGCACCAAATCCAAACGCCACCTGGGAGTCTGTTACCCAGAAAGACCTTGGTATTGATCTTCGTTTTTTAAATAATGCATTTTCTTTAACTGTAGACTACTTTAATAATAAAAGAAGTGATATTCTGGCACCTAAAAATGCAGCAGTTCCTGCTTCTGCAGGACTGAATTTGCCGAATGAAAATATTGGAGAGGTGCAGACGAAAGGTTTTGATTTCGATATTGCTTATAAAAGTAGGCCAAATGGAAATAAGTTAAATTATCAAATTAGTTTTAACGGAGTATATTCTAAAAACAAGCTCAATTATTGGGCTGAAAATCCAGGCGCACCAGCATATCAAAAAGCAGAAGGGGCGCCTTTATTTGCCGAACTTTATTATGTTTCATTAGGAATATTTAAGGATCAAGCCGCTGTTGATAAGTATCCACATTGGGACGGAGCCCGGGCAGGTGATGTAATTTTTGAGGATGTAAATGGGGATGGTGTAATCAATGATTTAGATAAGGTTAGAAGGAACAAAAGCAATTTCCCCACAACAAGTGGCGGGATAACGATTAATTTACAATATAAAGCTTTCGATTTTACTACTCGCATTCAAGGTGCCGCTGGTGCAGAACGTTACATTTTTGGGTATGCAGGCGAAGTTGGTAACTATTTCCAGGATTTTTATGATAACAGATGGACTGAAGCAAATCCCAATGCTTCGGGGCCGAGAACGTACAATAGAAATAATGAGTATTGGGCTACCAGCGATGATTGGTCTCACCAAAGCACTCAGTTTTTGTATAGCACAGATTATATCCGTTTAAAAATTATTGAGCTTGGGTATAATGTAGACTTGAATAAAGTTGGAATCAAAAATCTGAGATTTTATATGTCCGCTTATAATTTACTTACATATGCTCCTAATCTACCTAAGGGCTTTGACCCTGAACAGAGTCAATTGAGAGGCTTTGCATATCCGCAACAAAAAATAATAAATTTCGGACTATCTGTAAAATTTTAAAATAAAAATCAAATGAAATATACATTTATTATTCTGCCAATTATACTTTTAATTTTGATTACTACATCCTGTAATAAAGATTTTTTGGATACAACTCCAAAAGATCAATATAGTAGTGAATCAGTATGGAAAGACAAAGATTTAATTAACGCATATACCAACGGAATATATCAGGGTCTTCACAATCCACTAGGTACTCTTTTTTTATCTTCTTTCGTAGATGAAACAGCAGCGCAGGGGTTTTATGATGGAGCTAATATGAATCAAAGTTTAATCAATCCAAGCGGCTTAAGTGTTTTTGATGCAGCACATTGGAGTCAGGTATTTAATGGTATATCTTATCAAAATGCCTATAAGGCAATTAGAGCATGCAATGTTTTTTTTGAGAACATTGATAACTCATCTTATTCAGAACAGGGTTATGAAAAACAATCCGATAAAAACCAAAAAGTAGGAGAGGTTTTGTTTTGCAGGGCATATTTATATCACTGGCTGGTTTCTATGTATGGAGGAGTTCCCTTAATAACAAAATCATATGCTTTAAATGATGATTTTTCCGTAGCGAGAAATACTTATGAAGAATGTATTAATTTCATCATAACTGATTGTGATAAAGCAGCCGCATTTTTACAACTTGATGGAGATAAATTGAAAGCTACAAAGGGTGCTGCACTTGCTTTAAAAGCTAAAGAGTTACTTTATGCCGCAAGCGATTTTGCCAATTCCGGCGGATCATGGGCGGGCAGCTATGCTAATAAGAATCTGGTTGGCTATGTTGGCGGGGATAGAGCTTCTCGTTGGCAGGCGGCAAAAGCTGCAGCTAAAGCAGTAATTGATTTGGGTAAATATTCCTTGTATAAACCAATTCCCGTTTCTCCTGAAGATGCCAGCAAAAATTATGCGGAGTATTTTTTTAAAGGAAGTAATGAAGAAGATATTTTTCTGATAGCACGTGACAATGTAAACGGTAGCTGGCCTTATACTTACTGGATGAAATTTATGCCAAATGGATGGGATGGCTGGGCAGTTCATGCACCTGTTAATCAATTAGTAGACGCTTATGAAATGAGGGATGGATCTAAATTTAATTGGACTAACCCGGCACATAAAGCCTCTCCTTATACAAACCGTGATCCACGGTTTTATGCAAGTATTCTTTACGATGGAGCACACTGGGGAGATAGGATTGATGCTTTGAAGGCACTTGATCCGCAGGGAAATGTTCAAACAGCATTGTATGAACAACCTGATGGTACATTTAAGGGAGGGTTGGATACAAAAGACGGACCTTATGCACCTTGGAATGCTTTACCTGAAGGTTATTTTCAACGTAAATTTGTAGACCCTGCAAAAAGTGTTCAAGCGCGGGATCAAATATTAATACCATGGAGAGCAATTAGATACGCTGAAGTTTTACTCAATTATGCTGAAGCATGCATTGAGCTTGGTGAGGAGAGTGAAGCTAAAACTTACCTAAATATGATAAGGAAACGTGCTGGTATGCCAGACATAACTTTATCAGGCTCCGCTTTAAAAGACGAATATCGTAACGAAAGAAAAATCGAAATGGCATTTGAAGAACAAAGATTTTTTGATGTTCGTAGATGGATGATTGCACCTCAAGTTTATACTCCGGCGAGAGGTGTAGAAATTAAACGATATCTAAATGGCAATATCACATACACACCTATTGACAATTTAGAGCCAAGAGAATTTAAAAATAACTGGTATCTTTTCCCAATATCAATTTCAGAAGTTCAAAAGAATCCTAAGCTTGTTCAAAATCCTTTATACTGATTATGACTGCTTAAGTATTTTATTCAAATAAAATTGTTTGTTTAAAAAGTCCTAGTTTATTACCTTAAGCTATGACTTTTTATATTTATGCCATCTTGTTTAACTTTAATTTATTTTAAAATAAAGGTTAGTGTTTTGTTTTGAAAAGTAATTTTTATGAATTATTCCAGATGTGAATTAATCATTTTCTAATGGTAATTGCTAAGCGCTTCTTTACTTATTTAAAAAATATTACAATGTTGAAACTCACTTATCAAATAACAAATATGTGTAAAAGATATTCTTCATTTAAAAAGGGTATGATATTTCTTGTATCTTTTTTATGTACCTGTATTTTAGCTTTTTCGCAAAATAAACAATCGATAGGAATCGAAAAGCTTCCCAATAGAGATTCACTTATTTTAACACCCAAGGCATCGCCCTTTCCCCGAATTAACGGTGCAAAAGTTTTCGGAGTAAGACCAAGTCATCCATTTCTATTTACTATTGCAGTCTCTGGTGAAAAGCCAATTTCTTTTTCGGCTAAAGCATTGCCTGTAGGTTTGAAACTTGACAAAACCAACGGCCGTATGTCAGGTACAATTACAACTCCCGGAACTTATATTATAAAACTGGCAGCTACAAACAGAGTTGGCAAATACGAGCGTGAATTACGCATTTGTGTGGGAGATAGACTTGCACTAACACCACCTATGGGTTGGAATAGTTATAATGTGTATGGTATAGAATTTGTTAACCAGAACGCTATTGAAATAAATGCAAAAGCAATGGTAACTTCTGGCCTGGTAGATCATGGCTGGTCGTACGTAAATGTAGATGGAGGATGGCAAGGCTATAAACGAGGGGGCGAGTTTAATGCTATCACCCCAGATAGTACAAGGTTTCCTGACCTACAGAAACTGATTAATTATGTTCACGGTTTAGGACTAAAGTTTGGGATTTATCATCAAGCATATATGAATACTTACGATGGAAGAATTGGAGCATCCAGTGACGATTCATCTGGCAAATTTACCAAATATCAAAATGTTGATGAGGGTAGAAAAGTAGGAAAATATTTATTTCATTGGAATGATGCACAACAATTTGCTAAATGGGGAATCGATTATCTAAAATATGATTGGTGGACAAGAAATTTACCTCACGCAATTGAAATGGGTGATGCTTTGAAAAATGTTAAACGTGATATAATTTATAGCGTTTGTAATGGTGCAGCTTTTGCCAACGGAAATTTTTTATTTTACCCTGAAGCTAAAGATCATGCCATAGGTCTTTCCTATTCCACTAACATCTGGCGCTCTGGTAATGATACAAAAGATTCATGGGAAAGTGTTGTTGAAAACGGATTTACTCAAATCCCCTGGAAAGACCTTACCGGGCCTGGTCATTGGAATGATCCTGATATGCTTATTCTGGGTTGGACCGGTTGGGGGGTCCCTAAGCCCACATCTTTAACACCTGATGAGCAGTATACTCATTTTAGTTTATGGTGCTTGCTATCTGCGCCTTTGATTTTAGGTTGTGACCTTTCTAAA
>JANYFT010000165.1 GCA_025359625.1 Ferruginibacter sp. | reverse complement strand
TGTATGATAAAAGTTTTAGTGGCAAAAGGGTCGGCAACAATAAATACTATGCGGTAAGATGGACGGCACATGATCCTAGTAAAGAATTGCTCGCTTTTAATTTATTGAACCATGCAAAAAATTATAGTGATTATTTGGCTGCGGTAAGCAACATGCATACCCCCGGACAAAATTTTGCCTTTGCCGCTAAGAACGGAGATATTGCCATGCGAACACAGGGAGAGTGGCCGGCTAAATGGCAAGGCCAGGGCGACTTTATTATGCCTGGCACAGACAGCAGTTATATGTGGCAGGGAATGATACCACAGGATGAAATTCCTTTTCAATATAATCCGGAAAGGGGCTTTGTAAGCAGTGCCAACCAAAAGCCCGCTGACTCTACTTATCCCTATTATTTGGGCCGGGATTATCCGCCCTACCGTGGATTTATCATCAACCGGAAATTGGCTGCCATGGCTGCAATTACACCGCAGGATATGATGGCTATGCAAACAAATAATTATGATGTGTTTGCTGAAATGGCAAGGCCTGTTTTTATAAAGAATATAAACGAAGCAGGGCTGGGTGCAGACGAAAAAAAGTATTTAAATATTTTAAAATCATGGGATCTAAATAATGAAGTGAACGCAACAGGGCCAACAGTTTTCAGCATACTGTGGGAAAACTTTTACCATAAAGTTTTTGATGATGAATTTAATAAAGCACCGGCTGTTATCCAGCATCCTTTCGAAAGCAGTTTGCTGGAAGCTATATTAAAAGATAGCAGTTATAAATTTTTAGATAATATTGAAACAACGCAAAGGGAAACCCTGGCTGATGATGTGACGGAAGCCTTTAAAAGCGCAACAGTTCAATTAAAAAAAGCAGAAAGTGAAGAGCAATTAACCTGGGCAAAATACAAAGCAACAAGGGTAAACCACCTAACAAAATTGGAACCCTTTAGCCGGTTAAATTTGCCGGTTGGCGGGGGCACACATTGCATTAATGCTACTAAGGAAAACCATGGCCCTAGCTGGCGGATGATTGTGAGCCTTACTGCTCAAACAGAGGCCTACGGCGTATATCCGGGCGGGCAAAGCGGAAACCCCGGCAGTAAATTCTATGATAATTTTATAGACCAGTGGGCGGCAGGAAAATATTACACTTTGTGGATGATGAAAGCTGGCGAAGAAAAAGATACAAGGGTAAAATGGAAAATGAGCTTTAGTCAATTAGCAAATTAATCAATGTTAAAATCTGAAAATGGGTAAAGTTACAATGATGAAAGCCCCTCTTAATTTTCAAATTTTCGAATTTTAAATTTTCAAATTCTTATATGAAATTTATAGTCTCCATTTTACTCATCGCATTATTAAGCGTAGCCGCCTGTTTATATTTACCCTGGTGGAGCATCGCATTTGCAGCATTCATCGTGTCTGCTTTAATTCCACAGCATCCTGGTAAATCTTTTTTAACCGGATTTATTGCATTGTTGTTATTATGGGGTTCCTTGTCCTGGTACATTAGCAGTAACAACACCCATTTGCTGGCACATAAAGTTTCTATGATCATTTTAAAAACCGACAGTCCCTTTTTGTTAATTGCAGCAACTACTCTTATAGGGGCATTGGTAGCAGGTTTGGCGGCTCTGTCCGGTAGTTATGTAAGGAGGTCTTAAATAATTTTTTAAAATATTTTTTGGCCAGACTGAGAAACTATGTGAAAAATTCTTGTGTCACTCCCTTGTACTTTTTCAGCTACTTGGCACTCCTCTTCAATTGGAAGGGTATTCGTTTTATTTATAAAACAAAATAAGGGTACAGTTTTTACGACTTTCTCTTAACAGTAAATAAATAGAAAACCCTCACACCCAAAGAAATCAGATATCAAAATCAGCTATCAGACATAAGTAAAGACTTCCCCGATTATTATTTCCAGCATTTACATCTTCATAACATAATCCCGTTTAATTTCGTGGCTATACAAATTAAACCATGAGGAAAATTTTATTACTAATTGCCATACTTCTTTCTATTAAAGTTGCTGCTCAAAAAATTTACGGTACGGTGTTCAATGATAAAGGCGATCTCTTGCCTTATTCTTCCATAACAATCAAGGGCACTACAATTGGTGCCAGTGCCAATAACAGGGCCAAGTTTGCCATCAATCTTGCACCGGGCACTTACACAGTAGTTTGTCAGCATATTGGTTATACTACACAAGAAAAAAAAATAACCATCACAAAGCCGGATGAAGAAGCTGCCTTTGTTTTGATTGAACAAAAATTGGCGATGAAAGAAGTGGTGGTAAAAAGTAATGGTGAAGATCCTGCTTACCAGATCATCAGGGAAACTATAAAAAAAAGACCGATCTATTTAAAACAGGTAAATGCATTTACCTGCGATCTGTATGGTAAAGACATGATAAAACTTCGCCGGCTTCCCAATAAAATATTAGGTAAAAAAATTCCTGATGCAGACGTGCAGGAAATGATGCTGGATACGTTGGGGATGGGGATTATTTATTTATCAGAGTCGGTTGGCAAAGTGGCCATTCAGCAGCCGGATAAATTTAAAATGCAGGTAATCAGCAGCAGGGTAAGCGGCAGCAGTGGCTTTGGTTTTAGCTTTCCAACTTTTATCAGTTTATATCAAAACAACGTGTCAATTTTTGCAGAACAGCTAAATCCACGGGGTTTTGTTTCGCCAATAGCTGATGGCGCCATCCGGTTTTATAAGTTTAAGTTTTTGGGTAGCTTTTGGGAAAATGGCAAAGAGATCAATAGCATTCGTGTAACACCCCGTAGAGATTATGAGCCGCTTTTTTCAGGCATCATTAACATTACCGAAAACGACTGGCGCATACATAGTTTTGATTTATTGCTTACCAAAAAAGCACAACTGGAAATTATTGATACCCTCCAGATAACACAATTTCATGTGCCGGTGAATGAAGACGTATGGAGGGTAAAAAATCAGTTGCTGCATTTTAATTTTAACCAGTTTGGGATAGATGCAGTAGGCAATTTTGTAAACGTATACTCTGACTATAATGTGGCACCCAATTTTGATAAAGGTTATTTCGACAGGGTAATTATTAAATATGATACCAACGTAAATAAAAAATCCAAAGCCTATTGGGATACCATACGCCCTATACCTCTTGAGAAAGAAGAAGTAAAAGATTACCTGGTAAAAGACAGTATGTTCGAAAAACAAAAAGAGGCTTCCACCAGCAAATTAGCAATAGATTCATTAAAGAAAAAGCAAGGTAAATTAAAAGTGTACAATGTATTTTGGAATGGTATAAACAGGACACATTATAGCACCACCAATACCTATAATTGGGGTATTGAATCCCTGCTTAAAAACCTGGAATACAATACAACAGAAGGTGTTGCCTTAAATGTATCCGGCTATTTTGAAAAGGAATTAAAAAAATCAAAAATTAACCTGTCTGTAAAACCAACAATCCGGTATGGGTTTAACAATACCCATTTAAATGCCTGGGCGGATATAACCCTTCGGGCAAGGGATTTGGAAATTGATAAAAAAATTAAAAGAGAGGAATGGGCTTTTTCGGGTGGAAAAAGAATCAGCCAGTTTAATAAAGAAAGCCCTATAACGCCATTGGTAAATAGTTTTAGCACCCTTCTTTATGGTGATAATTTTATGAAGACCTACGAAAATTATTTTGCCGGAATGGGTTTTACAAAAAAATATGAAACTGGCCTCCGGATAAATTTAAAGGGCTTGTATGAAGACAGGTTGCCTTTAAACAACACTACTAATTTTACTATTTTTAAAAACGACAGCATAAATATAACTCCCAATTATCCTTATGAAAAAATAAATGACCAGTTTAAAAGGTACCAGGCTTTTATACTAAGTGTTGATATAAGTTTTAGGCCGGGGCAAAAGTTTATCCAGTTCCCTTACCAAAAAATACCCATCGGCTCAAAATACCCAACTTTCAATATCAATTATACCAAAGGGATAACAGGTATATTTGGAAGCGATGTAAATTTCGACAAATGGAAAGCAGGTGTTGCAGGTGATAACAATTTTAAACTGGGCGGTGTATTAAAATACAATGTAGGGATAGGGGGTTTTTTAAACAACAAAACAGTTTTTATACAGGACTATCAACATTTCAATGGTAACCGGTCTACACTGGCTGCTGAATATTTAAACAGTTTTCAGTTATCTTCTTATTATGCCAACAGCACTATTTCATCTTTTTATGCCATGATGCATTTAGAGCATCACTTTAATGGTTTACTCACCAATAAAATACCTTATTTTAACCAGTTAAACTGGAACCTGGTGGCTGGCACCAATACATTTTTTGTTAACCAATATAGCAACCATGTAGAGTTATTTGTTGGGTTTGAAAATATTTTAAAAATATTCCGGGTTGATTTTATCACCGCCTTTGAAAATGGTGGCAGAAGGCGTACAAGTGCTATCAGTATTGGCTTTGGCGGCTTGTTGGGCGGTTCCATTAATAAAGCCGTTAATAGCAGTGATAAAGCAAATGGGTTTTAAAGAATGAAGTTGCGGCTAATTAATTTCCGGGATACCAGCCATTAGAACAGCTAAAAAATCACGCAGTCAAAAATGTTTGATGTTTTATATTATTTTAAGCATACGCTTCAACTGGCTCGCAGGTGCAAATTAAATTCCTGTCTCCATGGGTATTGTTTACCCTGCTTATAGCCGGCCAAAATTTATTTTCTTTAACATAAGGCAATGGAAAAGCTGCAACCGTTCTTGAATAGGGCTTCGTCCACTCATCGGCACATATCACGAATTGAGTGTGTGGGGCATTTTTTAAAACATTGTCTTTTTTATCTGCCTTACCATCTTCTATACTTTTTATTTCGTGATAGATGCTGATCAGGGCATCACAAAAACGATCCAGTTCTGCTTTATCTTCACTCTCTGTAGGTTCTATCATCAAAGTTCCTGCTACGGGAAAAGATAACGTAGGGGCATGAAAACCATAATCCATTAATCTTTTAGCAACATCCTCTGCCTCAATGCCAGCGCTGGTTTTAAAAGGACGTAAGTCAACAATAAATTCGTGGGCAGCAGTTCCGTTTTTGCCGGTATATAAGATCTTGTAGTATTTTTCCAATCTTGTTTTCATGTAATTCGCATTCAATATCGCATATTCTGTAGCGTTACGAATACCCTTTGCACCCAACATTTTTATGTACGCATAGCTGATCAATAAAATACTGGCACTGCCATAAGGCGCAGCACTAACGGCATGTATGTCAGTGGCTTTATTGGCGATAGTAACATGGCCAGGTAAGTAAGGTACTAATTGTGAAGCCACACAAATGGGGCCAACACCAGGCCCGCCACCGCCATGTGGTATAGCAAAAGTTTTATGCAAATTTAAGTGGCATACATCAGCACCAATCATCCCCGGGCTGGTTAAACCAACCTGTGCGTTCATATTGGCGCCATCCATATAAACCTGTCCGCCATATTCATGAATGGTGTTGCAAATTTCAATAATGCTTTCTTCAAATACACCATGGGTACTTGGGTAAGTAACCATTAGAGCCGCCAGATCATTTTTGTGTTCTGCTGCTTTTGCTTTTAAATCAGCCACATCAATATTACCTGCATCATCACATTTGGTAACTACTACTTTCATACCTGCCATAACTGCACTGGCAGGGTTGGTGCCATGTGCTGAAATAGGTATTAGTACAATATTTCGGTGACTTTCGCCCCGGGCAGCATGGTAGGCCCTGATAGTTAATAAGCCTGCATATTCACCTTGTGCACCACTGTTAGGTTGAAGCGAAGTGGCAGCAAAACCAGTTATCTTACTTAAGTAATTTTCAAGTTCTGTGATGATCTGGAGGTAACCTGCCGTTTGATCTGCCGGTGCAAAAGGATGCAACCTGCTAAATTCTGGCCAACTTACTGGTATAAGTTCACTGGCTGCATTCAGCTTCATGGTGCAACTGCCCAAACTGATCATAGAGGTATTTAAACTAAGGTCTTTATTTTCTAAAAATTTAATGTACCGCATCATCTGGCTTTCGCTGTGATGGCTGTTGAAAACAGGATGTAATAAAAAGGCAGTTGTTCTTGTTAAAGCAGAAGGGATATTTTCCAACAAAGCATCCGCATCAAAACCAGCAACGGCTGTATCAATATTTATGGAGCCGGCAAATACATGCAGTATGTTAAGAATTTCTTTTTGCGAAGTAGTTTCATCAATTGAAATACCGATATGTTTATCATCAATAAAATGAAAATTTATTTCCTGTATTTCCGCTAATTTAATAATAGCTGCAGCATCGTTCACACTTATTTTCAACGTATCAAAATAGTATTCATTTACGTTAGTAAAACCCAATTCATTCAACTCAGCGCTTAAAGTTTGTCCAAGGATACTGATGCGTTTTGCAATACTGGTGAGTCCATTCGGGCCATGATAAATAGCGTACATAGCAGCCATATTACTTAACAGTGCTTGGGCCGTACAAATATTGCTGGTAGCCTTTTCACGGCGAATATGTTGTTCCCTTGTCTGTAGCGCCATACGTAAACAACGGTTGCCCTGTGCATCAATACTAACGCCGATTATCCTGCCCGGTATTGTTCTTTTAAATTCATCTTTGGTGGCAAAAAAAGCGGCATGCGGGCCACCAAAACCCATGGGCACACCCAGGCGTTGAGAAGACCCTATAGCCACATCTGCGCCCAGTTCTCCCGGCGGTGTTAATAAAGTTAATGCTAAAAGATCGGTAGCCATCACCACCAGTGCATTTACTGCATGTGCTTTTGTAATAAATGCACGGTAATCCCTAACCGCACCATCGCAATCGGGATATTGCACAATGGCGCCAAAATAGTTTTCATCTAATTCAGCATTTTTAAAATTGCCAAATACCAGTTCAATACCGATCGGTTCGGCTCTTGTTACCAGCACATCTTTTGTTTGTGCAAATATTTTTTCATCAACAAAAAATTTTGAAGCAGCAATATGATTATGGTCTTTATTTTTATGATTAAATAACATGGCCATGGCTTCTGCCGCCGCTGTGCCTTCATCCAATAAACTTGCATTGGCAATTGGTAAGGCGGTTAAATCACTAACCAGTGTTTGATAGTTTAATAAACTTTCCAAACGGCCCTGGGCAATCTCTGCCTGGTAGGGTGTATACGAAGTGTACCAGCCCGGGTTTTCAAAAACATTTCTTAAAATAACATTGGGGGTAATGGTATCGTAATAACCCTGGCCAATATAGCTTTTGAAGACTTTATTTTTTGCCGCCACTTTTTTTAATTCACTTAAATACTCAAACTCACTGATAGCAGGAGGTACAGCCAGGTCTCCTTTGATCCTGATGGCATCAGGAATAGTTTTGCGGATCAGTTCTTCTAGAGAATCTACCCCAATTGCTGATAACATAGCCTCCTTTTCCTGTTCGTTAGGTCCAATATGCCTGCCTGAAAATTCATTTTGTTGTTGCTCAAAAATATTCATATTGATGTTCGTATTTGAAATTTATCTGATACTATCTGTCCGGGCATTGTGCTGAAAGGAACATAGTTGCATCGATTTCTTGTACTATTTCAGCTTTTTGGAAAATTAGTCGAAGCATAGGTAAGTTTCCCGGATATTTTCTTCACTGCGGATTTAAATATTGCAAATTACTTACTTAACCAATTTTTAAGTGCCAAAATTACAACATTATTTGGTGCCAATATGTTCGTTACTTTGCACCTGTGGAAAAGTCGGGAATAAATATGCATAAAATCCTTCACAACATCTGCTAACACCCATCATGAGCGAAGAACTTTTAAGGGCCTGGGAAAAAAAATCGGGCGACAGGCAAAAATTATACAAGAATTATTTACACAGGGCCGATAAGAACACAGTGCTGAAAGCCTTGCCAGAACTCAATGACGAGGCATTCAGTAAAATTGATTGCCTTAAATGTGGCAATTGCTGCAAAGGATATTCGCCCCGTTTAAAAACGCCTGACATTAAACGAATTGCAAAATACCTGAAGATGAAGGAGGGCGATTTGATCAACACCTATTTAATAGTTGATAAGGAAGGCGATTACGTAATGCGTACTGCGCCCTGCCCTTTTTTAGGAGAAGATAACTATTGCAGCATTTATGAGGTAAGGCCATCTGATTGTGTACGCTTTCCTTATACCGATGAAGATGTATTATTAAAAAGGCAACCATTAACTTTAAAAAATTCCTCTTTTTGCCCGATCGTTTATTATGTGCTGGAAAAATTAATGGCTGCTGCAAAGTAATAAACTGCATCAAATTATCCACTATCAATTAACCAATTATCCATTAATAAGTTCTTCATAAGCGGCTGTTAAAGGCCTGTCTATTCCATCACCTTTCCATTCGGGTGCGCCGGGTATTTCGGTAGCCTTTATAATTTCTTCTTTTGTTTTCCCTGCTTTAATCTGTTCTGCAGTAAATTCTAAAACTTTATTCAGGTAGTCCTTAAAAGCACTGATGTCCTTTTTGTTAATAACGATATCATATCCATCTGCGGCATGGCCGCATACAAATATGGTGTTGTCGTTGAAAGTTTTGTCAGCCTTATCAAGCACCTGTATCCAGCTTTTAATATTAGCACCTGCAGACCTGTCAACAAATGGATGGCGCCTGTTAAAAACAAGGTCGCCTGTATGCACAATATTGGCCTTTTTAAAATGGACAAAACTGTCACCGTTGGTATGTGCTGCGCCAAAATAATGCATGCAAATTTCTTCTTTGCCAAATGGTTGACATAAGGTGGTGGTATAGATTTGGTCAGGGTATAGTTGCTGATCTTCGTTCTTTTTTTCTTTGGCTACTCTTTCCTGGTTGGCCTTACTGTTTTCATGCGCCAGCACATGCGTTACCAAACCTTTAAAAGAAATATTGCCAGCCGTATGATCACCGTGATGGTGTGTATTGATGAGCAACTTAAATGGAAGCTGGCTCCTATTTTTCAATTCATCAATCAAGTGTTGCGATTGTTCCGGAAACTGTGCGTCCACCACTACTAAACCGTCTTTGCCAATCATAAATAAAATGGTGCCGCCCTTTTCGGTAAACACACCCATGTTATCATTGAGCATTTTTATTTTCCAGGCAGGATCGGCAAAAAACTGCGCCAGTGTTTTGTTGCTTAAAAAAGCCAGGCTTGCCAAAGTAAGGCTGCTATTGCGGATGAAATTTCTGCGTTGCATGGTGAAATATTTTTGAATTTAAAGTTACGATGCCCAATGAAATAAAATACACAGGTTGAACTAAAGATTGCAGGGATTTTTTTATCAGACTCATTTTTTCAATATTCTGATCGCTCACCAAAAAAGGATGAACTTTAAAAACATGCCTTTTGCATTACCCAACTTCCTTTACGCAGCATCTTATTTTTGTATCCTTCCAAATAAATGGTTTATAAAAATCAGTAAGTCTTCCTTCACGTTTTCTGGCAAGGCTGCCAGTTTGTTTTATAAAATTACAGGACACCTTTAGCGGCATAGTGTATGCAACATTCAGATTTTAAGGCAAGTACCTTATTATTTTTAGTGTACGTGTGAAAACCCCGGGACATACAGTAAGGCCGGAAATTATTTAAAATATTATTCTTAATTTTTTATTACCTGGTGGGTTATATTAATTTCCCCGCCAGATAGTCTTAACAGATAAACGCCTGCTGCAAGCGCTTTTGAGGGTTCAATAGTTGCAGTTGCGGAGCCACCTGGATGTTCTACCACTTTGTGGATTAGCTGCTGCCCCAGTTTATTGGTTAAAGTGATTGTATAATTTCCTTTTTGCAAATTGTTCATCTTTACAACAATTGTTTTACCCATTACAGGGTTTGGAAAAATGGTTATTAAAGTAGCTCCGTTGCTGATAGTCACTTTCATTACCTGGCTATAAGTTATTTTTCCTGTTTCAATTATTTTTATTCTGTAAAAGTTTGCGCCGTCTAAAGGAGTAGGATCAAACAGCTTGTAGTTTATAACAGCACTACTGTTGCCTTTTGCCTGTATGCTTCCCAGTTTTATAAACTGCTGTCCATTCTGTGATCTCTCCACTTCATACCTGTCTATATTCATTTCCTGCTGGGCTGTCCATTCAATCTGTACTCCTGCATTTTTTTGGTATGCCTTTACATTAGTAAGGTTAACAGGCAAT
>JANYFT010000150.1 GCA_025359625.1 Ferruginibacter sp. | reverse complement strand
CTTGTTTTGTGGTAGCTCTGCATCTTTGCTTCGTTAAATTCAAACAAATTATTTCACCATTAAAAAAACAAAAATGGCAAAAAAAATCTTTATCAATCTGCCGGTAGCAGATTTGCAAAAAGCAATGACCTTTTACGCAGCAATTGGGTTTACAAACAATCCGAAATTTACTGACGACACAGCCGGTTGCATGGTGTTAAGTGAAGAAATTTATGTAATGTTATTGACACATCCAAAATTTAAAGAGTTTACCAAAAAAGATATTGGCGATACTTTTAAAATTGCATCCGTTATTAATTCTTTATCGGTTGATAGTAATGAAGAAGTAAATACGATGGTAGAAAAAGCTTTGAACGCAGGTGGTAAAGAACCTAACGAAGCAAAAGATTTTGGTTTTATGCAGCAGCGAAGCTTTGAAGATTTAGATGGGCATCTTTGGGAAGTTCTCTATATGGATTTAAGCAAGTTTCCACAACAGCAATAAATCTTTTTAAAAAAATATATAGACATGACAAAACAAATGACACAGATAAATTCTTATCTCACATTTAGCGGCAACTGCCGTGAAGCAATGACATTCTATAAAGAATGTTTAGGCGGTGAACTCTATTTTCAAACTATAGGCCAATCGCCATTGTCGCAGAAAATGCCCAAGCAAATGAAAGATTGCATCCTTCATTCTACACTTACAAAAGATGCGCTGGTGCTGATGGGTTCTGACATGGTGAGTGAAAAAGGTTTGGTAAAAGGCAACACCGTTTCCCTTTCACTCAATTGCACCAGCGAAAAAGAAATAAAAACCTGCTACGCAAAACTTTCAGAAGGCGGCAGTGCCGACCATGTTTTAGAAGATAGTTTTTGGGGAGCAATTTTTGGCGACCTCACTGATAAATTCGGAAACCATTGGATACTTAATTTCAACAAAAAACCTAACAATTAAAACAAACAATCAAAATGAAAAAAACAAAAATTTTGTTTTGGACGACAACAATTATTATCTTCTTAATGGAAGGAGTAATGCCGGCACTTACATCACAGACCGAACTGGCAAAACAAGGCATCAGCCATTTGCAGTATCCGCTTTATTTTGCAAATGCCCTGGTAATATTTAAAGTGCTGGGAGCCATTGCACTTATTTTGCCAATGATAAAAGGCAGATACAAAGAATGGGTGTATGCAGGTTTTGCATTTGATTTTATTTTTGCATCCATAAGCCATGGTGCAATTGATGGAATAAATTTTCAAACATTCTTTCCGCTTATATTTTTAGGGTTATTGGCAATCTCCTACATTTGTTATCATAAGTTACAATCAAACCCAATTAACTAAAAAAACTAAGGCAATGGCCACCAATCAAAAATTAATATTCAGCATAAAACAGAAGAAACAAGAAATAAAAATATTGAAAAGGCTATGAACAGTTTGCTTACAGCTAACAAATAAAATTATAGCATTAGGCCTTTAGCTCGTAAACGAGGCGTGACTGTGGCCTCGAATAAAAAGTGCTAGAAATTTTCAACATCAGCCGTTAAGAAATCAAGGCTGTTTGAGCCGGCATAAACTATAAATTATTGTACTTTGGCGGCGAGTTCCTTGATTTTAGGCTTATGTTGAAAATTTCAGCCTTTTTATTCGCAGCCTTGATTTTTTTTGTTTCTTTTTTTTATCAAGAAAAAAAAGAAAATGAAGTTTAACACAAAAAAGTAAAGGCGTTGCGAACTAAAGGCCTATAAAATTATTAACAAACACAATTAAAAACACATTTTAAAATGCCACAACTAAATCCAAAATTTGATGAATACATTGCAAAATCAGAAGACTTTGCAAAACCAATTATGGAGCATTTGCGTAAAATAATTCATGATACTTGTCCCCAGGTTGAAGAAATAATGAAATGGGGTAATCCTCATTTTGATTACAAGGGAGATATGATGTGCATCCTTGCGGCCTTTAAAAAACACTGCTCCTTTAGCCTTTATAAAGCGGAGTTAATGAGTGACCCAAAGATAATAGAAAGTCTAAAGGCAGGGCAAAAGATGGGGTATATGGACAAAGTAACAACCTTAGCTGATTTACCATCAAAGAAAGTATTGGTAGCTTATATTAAAGTAGCGATGGTGTTAAATGAAAATGGAGTAAAAAAAGTAAAGCCAAAATCTGAAAAGCCAAAACTGATTGAAGTTCCAAATTATTTTAGTGAAGCGCTGGCAGCAAACCTAAAGGCGAAAGAAATTTTTGAAACAAAATCTGATTCTTTTCGCAAAGACTATTTAGTTTGGATAACAGATGCAAAAACAGATGCCACCAGGCAAAAAAGAATGGAACAATCCTTAGAATGGATAGCAGCAGACAAAGGCAGGTTTTGGCAATATGAAAAGTAAGCTTTGCAAAGGCTGCTGCGTATTTTATTAAGGCTACTCTAACATGCCTCCAGTTATTTACTTGTGGTTAATAAATTATAAGTCCCTTTTTTATGTTCATTTAAAAAAAGCAGGTAATCTTTTTTAACCTGTAGTGTGTAATGGATGGCATATTCCAAAACAGGTTGCTGCCACCGCTCATCTTTGCCAAAAGCAATCAGGTCATCTGTAATGCAAGATCCCTTTTGGCCTGTACTTCTTAATTGTGATGAAGCGGTCAGCATAGCCATATCTTCTATTACCCTGCACATATTCCGGTAGTTTTTTTTAATGAGTTTAAAATTAATACTATCTTTTGCAGGTTGTATTTCCTGAATTACATAGGGTTCGTTTTTAAATACCGTAGTGCTTAGTAAGGCTGGTGGCCGGTTCTGCATACTGGTTTGTATACTCACTATCCTTTCGGCTTCTGAATGCCAGGCGGGTTGTTTTACTTTTATATATTTTTGCAGGGATGATGGTGTAGATTGTTTCATATCTATCAGCAAATACTTTTCGCCCTCCTCATTTAAAGATTTAAGAAGAAATGCGTATCGTTTTAAACCTATACTGCTGGTGCCGGCCAGCCTGAAAAC
>JANYFT010000113.1 GCA_025359625.1 Ferruginibacter sp. | reverse complement strand
GGTATGCGGCGCAGCAAAAGATGGGACTACATTAGCTATGTTCACTGCACCGCTGATGGTGGGCGCTGTGGGATTAAAATAAACCCGCAGCAACGTTAAATCACTGGCATTATGGGTGCCCAGGAGTGGAACCTGTATACTATTTACAATTACTGGGTCTATGCTTACATTCAGTTGTGCTATATAAACAACATTGATAACGGAACCTTGCAGAACATTAGAGGCGGCAACAGCGGTGGAGGTAATAGTAACATCAGGAACAGCAAAAACCATTGTTCTGATAAATAAAAGCTGAACTAAAAGCAGCATAACACAGATAAAAATTTTTTTCATAATTTTTTTTTAAAAAAAAAGTGTGTAATTAATATTTCATACAACAGAAGATTCAATTATTATAATAACCTTGAAATATATTATAATAACCTTGAAATACAGGTTTAAACGCCAGTCTATAGACGGGCAAGTTTTAAAAATCTTAAATAGTTCAGAGTGTTATGGAACCTATAATTTTTTAATGCTTTTTAAATTACACAGAAGAACAAGATAACCACTGAAATTGATAAAAAAAGCTATTAAATAAAGAGTTCTATTCCTTAGCAGGTGGCAATTCAAAAGATGATTTGGAGCAAATAGTCGATTTTGTATCCATGAACGTATATTTTAAAACCCGTCATTATAAACCGACATAAACATACAACCAAGATACACATTAAACTCAAAATCACAGTTATTTTTTTAATGGATTTTGTTGGTACCATTTGCATTAAGCACTTAAATTTGCAACCTTATTTATAAAAGTATGATTAGGATAATAATTTACTGTATTTGCATAATTTCTTTACTGATAGTTTCCTGCAAAAATAACGCTGTAAAAACAGATAATACAATACCCGAACAGGAAAAGAAATTAGGAGATTTAGTTTCGCAGTACCCTGACTCTCTTGTGTTGAAAGAAAATCTGATTCAATATTTTAGGGACAACAGCAATTTTGGGCAAGCCATTATTGAAACAGAAAAGTTGATACAAAAAGATACTGGCAATGCCCGATGGTGGGATATAAAGGCTACATTATATTTCGAAAAGGCCGACACGGTCAATGCCATCAAAGCTTTTGAAAAAGCCATTAGCTTTGATGCTCAACCCGAATATATCATGTCGTTGGGTTCGTTATATGCACAAACAAAAAATCCATTGGCATTGGTAATGGCCGATGGCCTTTTGCAAGCCCCAAAAGCCAAAGCAGAAAAGCAAGCCTTATTTATCAAAGGGCTTTATTATTCCTACACCGGCGATAATGTAAAAGCAATTTCTTTTTTTGACAATTGCCTGGCATTGGATTACACAAATACCATGGCTTACCGGGAAAAAGGAATTTGCCTTTATAACCTGGCCAAATATAAAGAAGCCATCCAAACGCTTGAAAAAGCGGTTGCTTTACAAAGCACTTTTGATGAAGGATATTACTGGTTGGGCCGCTGTTATGAAAAATTGAACCAACCTAAAGAGGCTATCCTGAATTATCAAACTGCATTGGAAATTGATCATAGCTATGCAGAGGCAAAAGATGCATTGGGCAGGTTAGGGGTTAGATAGTTTATCGTTTTTTTATTTATGATTTTCTGTTTTTTGTTATAGAGATCAGTATTTACAAATAGTATTTAATCCTGCAAGATCTTACAAATTAATAAGGAATATTTGATGGTATTTATTTCAGTTGGTTTAATAACGCACCAAGTGGATAATTTTTAATTTAGATGCCCTTAACTTTACATAAGGTAATCAATACAACATCATCAATACAACATCATCAGTATAACATCATCAACACAAAACAATAAACACAAAACATAACACATAAAAATGGCCATCATAGCACCTTCCCTTCTTGCTGCAGATTTTTTACAGCTACAATCAGCTTGTGATATGCTGAATGAAAGCCAGGCAGACTGGTTTCATTTGGATATAATGGATGGACGTTTTGTGCCTAATATCAGCTACGGCCCTATGCTGGTAAAGTTTTTTAGAACCACTACTACCAAAACCTGCGACGTACATTTAATGATTGAAGAACCTGAGCGGTATGCGGAAGCATTTAAAGAAGCCGGTGCTGATATCTTAACGGTGCATTATGAAGCCTGTCCGCATTTGCACAGGAATATCCAACAAATAAAAAATTTGGGCATGGAGGCCGGTGTGGCACTTAACCCTCATACCCCGGTTGAATTACTGAAAGATATTTTGCAGGATATTGATATGGTGTTGCTGATGAGTGTGAACCCCGGTTTTGGTGGACAGTCCTTTATTCCGCACACCATCAATAAAATAAAAAGGATGAGGGAAATGATTGATGAACAGTTACTAAATATAAAGATAGAAGTTGATGGCGGCGTAACCTTAGACAATGCCAAACTTATCATTGGTGCAGGCGCTGATATATTGGTGGCTGGAAGTAGCGTTTTTAAAGCAACTGATCCCATACAAACTATTGCCGCACTAAAAGCTATTTAAGCGAATCAACCATTTGCCGCAACACATCAGCCGATTGCTTTACCCATTTGGTTTCACTCCGGTTCCAGTTGTATTTTTTTTCGATGACATTTTCCAGCAGTTGCTGCCCCTGTATGGCCTGGTCTTTATTGTAAAAACAATTAATCCACTTTTGTCCAAGTTTATCTTTGTTGATAATGGAGATGCCCCCGCTGTACCATTTGAAACAGGTAGGTAAGCCATAAAAAGAAATAGCACCAGCATTGCGGTCTGCCTTATCCTGTAAAAATTTATTATAAAAAAGAACACATTCAATTACTCTTTTTTTTACCGCACTATCGGTTTCAAAATGGCCTGGTTTTATCCGCCATTTATTGTTGGCAGGATAAAAAGGATCATCAGAAATATTGCTATGTTTCTTTCCATCTGCAACATATTTCACCGCCTTTTCTTTGCCCGTTTTTAAAATAAGATTTTTAACACCGATAGCATTTAACTGGCCATCTTTCTTTGTTCCATCTTCTAAAACAATGCTGATATGTTTTGTTTTCTCGTCCATACTCCATTTGCCTACCTTCATATTATCACGTGGGTTTTGTACCACTGATCCGTCTTCAAAAAACGAATAGCCATGAAAAGGTATTTCCAGGTCGCCGCTGCTGCCATTTAATACACCATCGTCAACATCTTCTTTATCCTCCCAGTTTTGACACAACAGTTGCTGCAGGGTATTGGAAGCAGTTAAATTTACCAGTGAATTCTTTACTGTGTCATCAGGTAAACTTTTCACTTCCTTATTTTTCTGATTTGTATTGCAACCGCAAAAAACTGTTGCCAACGCAAACACAATTAGTAATGTAGTTTTCAAAATTTTTTGTCAAAAATAGAGAGAACTAATCAAATTTATTGGGGCATTTAAAATTTTCCTCCTATTATTAATGGTTGCCAACCTTTGGAAGACCTTAATTAGTTGCACAGTTATTGCGAAGGTTGGCACTCCTAAGGGAAAATTTTAAATGTATCCAATTTCTTCCGGTAGCTTTATTAAAACATAAAATATTTACCTTCATGCAATGAGAGTATTTACAGCCCTTGTGTTATCCTTGTTTTTTTTAACTGCTTCAGCCCAAAAGAAAATTGCTTTTGTAAGCGGGCAGGTAATTGATGAAAATGAAAATCCGGTAGCAAAAGTTTCTGTAATTATTTTAGGTAAAACAACTGGTGTTGTTACAAACGATAGCGGTTTTTTTCGCATTAAAGTAACGGCCACAAAATCAACAGCACTCATTTTTTCCCATACCGGTTACGCAGAAACGCAGAAAAATTTTTATTTAAGTGACAATGAAGAAGAGAAGGTCACCGTTCGTTTACAAAGCGGTGGCAAAACCCTGCAAACCGTTACTGTAGGGAACGACAGAGAAAGAAAAGAGATAGGGCTAACAAAAATAAATCCTAAAAATGCCATCGTGTTACCCAGCACGGTGGGTGGTGTTGAGGGGTTGATAAAAATATTGGTAGGCAGTAACAATGAGCTTACATCACAATACAATGTCCGTGGGGGCAACTATGATGAGAACCTGATCTACATCAATGACTTTGAAATTTTTCGCCCATATTTAGTACGGAGTGGCCAACAGGAAGGGCTTAGTTTTATTAATCCGGAAATGGCCCGTAATGTAAATTTTTACAATGGTGGCTTCCAGGCAAAATATGGCGATAAAATGAGTAGCGTGCTGGACATCCAATATAAAAAACCAAAGACCTTTGGTGGCTCGGCATACATAAGTTTGTTAGAACAAGGCATGCACCTGGAAGGATCGGCTAAAAAAGAAAGGGTAACTTATTTGATTGGTGTACGCAATAAAAGCAACCGGAATTTACTAAGCAGCCAGCAAACGCAGGGGTCTTATATCCCCTCTTCCACCGACATACAGGGTTACCTTACCTATAAATTAAATGACCAATGGCAACTGGAAATGCTCGGTAATTTTTCGGCTACAAAATTTACGCTGATACCTCAATCTGCTCAAAAAACAACCTCCGTTTTTTCT
>JANYFT010000112.1 GCA_025359625.1 Ferruginibacter sp. | reverse complement strand
AACAGAACGCAATCCTTCTCCTTAGTGAGGCTGGCAATAAATATCGGATGGGGTATCGGCAGTGCATTGGGAGGTGTACTGGCATCTATCAATTACCATTTATTATTTTGGGTAGATGGATGCACCAATATTATCGCTGCTTTTTTATTGCTGTTCATACTCCCAAAAATTACATTGGCACAGCAAAAGCAATTGCAACAACCAAAACAAAAAGTTACTGTTATTGCAGCCGCATCACCCTACAGGGATAAACCATTTCTATTTTTTTTAGCCCTGCAGGTTTTATTTGCCACCTGTTTTTTTCAATTGTTTACAACCGTGCCTTTGTATTTTAAGGAAGGGTTACAATTGAATGAGTTTTTGATAGGGGTGGTGATGGCACTAAACGGGATATTGATAGCATTGGTTGAAATGGTGATTGTATTTAAGCTGGAAGGCAGAAGGCCCTACCTGTTATTGATGGCCTATGGCGCAATCATTATGGCTATTTCTTTTTTAATTTTAAATATTCCATTTGCACATGGGTTTTTAATTGCGGCTGTATTTATGCTTTTCATAACCATATCCGAAATGATCGCCATGCCTTTTATGAACAGTTATTATATTGGCAGAAGTACAGAAGGAAACCGTGGGCAGTACGCAGCATTATATACCATGGCATGGAGTGCAGCACAGGTAATTGGCAGCAGCACCGGAACATTGATTGTTGCCACTACCGGATTTTTTTATTTATGGATCATCGTTGCCGGGATAAGTTTTATTGGGGCAGCAGGCTACAGGCAGCTCTACAAACAACAGGTGAATAATAGTAGTTTAACGGCAACCTAAGTATGCGGCTTTACGTAACTTAAAATTAAGCCTGAAAATTCATTAAAAATAACCTCGTCAAAAAAAATATTATAAAAAAACGCTGTTTATAAAACAGGTTTTTTTAAATTTGGTTACCATTTTTTTACAATGCCTTAACTAACGTTACCAAAGTTACCTGTGCTGTTATTGGTACAGATTGTCCCATTAAATCAATTGTTCCTACAACTTCCATAGTGCTTTTATTTTCCTTCTGTATATTGCTGGGCACATCAACCAATACGGCAGAATTAATTTTGCTTGTCATAACAGCATTCATATCCATACCCTGCACCTGCATTGTTTTATTAATATCCATAACAGTATTGATGGTAACAGCAGCTACCTTGTTGGCAATAGAATTTAAGGTGTAGGTCCTTTTCATTTTTACTCCTTCACTTATGGTGCTGTCCTCCCAGGTATCGCCTGCTTTTTTGCCGCCAGGTATCACTAAAAATAAAACGGTGGTAACCTTATCCTGCCCTGCGCTCATCATGTCCATAATTTCACTCATAGGGTTGGCATCCTGCTTTTTATCGCTTTTGGAAGTGTCTGCAGCAGCAATACTTTTTCCATCATTGGTTATTACAATATCTTTTGGAACATTCAATTTGTCTTTGTACAATGCACCCGCTTCACCATCCAAATCTTCTTTTTTATCGCTGTCAAAAGTTTTTTCCTGGCCCATACCGCTAAAAGTAGATTTGATGCCGGTAAGCGTTTGAGTGATCGTGTATTTGTTGTCTTTGCTATCCTTTATTTCAGCAGTAAGTTTAGCTGTACTGCCAATTTTCATTTCCATACTTTGCCCCATCATATCAAGTTTTGAAACACCATCTGAATTTGATTCTACCATAAAGTGTTGGCCTTTTTTAACAACAATTTTACCCGTAGGTGTTTGAGCAAATGCAGCAAAAGAAATCACCGACAAAAAGATTACGACTATTTTTTTCATATTTTATTTTTTATGACGCAAATTTAATTACAAATAACAGATACATTTTGTTTTAGCAGGTATATTGCTGTTAATAAATTATTGTCCGGGCTAATAAGCTTTGTGGTACTGCATTGGCGTCGCACTCTTGTACTATATAATTTCAGGGATCTTTTATTGAAGCGGAGCCGACAAAGAATAACCTTCTGCGACAGAGACTGGGCGCAAAAAAAATGGCTCGTCAAATAACTCTCCCGTTAGGGAATGGCCACAAAAAAGGGCTGCTAAAAAATTAGCAGCCCAATACCTTTCTTAACAAAGATCAATATGTTCTATTAGATCAGTTTAACGTTAACGGCATTTAAACCTTTTTTACCTTCCTGCAGATCAAATTCTACATGGTCGCCTTCTTTAATGTCATTGATTAATCCGCTAACATGTACGAAAGTTTCTTTGTTAGAATCATCATGCTTGATAAAACCGAA
>JANYFT010000092.1 GCA_025359625.1 Ferruginibacter sp. | reverse complement strand
TTTTTCATGTGGTTGTAAAAAAAATGAAGGATCGTTTTATTTTTTAACTGCAAGAATAATTCCTGTGGCCCAAACTTGTTTAGTTAATAACAGATCATCCTTTGCCTCTAAACAACTTACTAGTTTAATTGCCTTTTCCTGATGCCCGTCCGGCCAGTTTGGTTGAGGTAACATATCGTCAATTATATACAAACCACCTTTGTTTAGCATAGCCAATACTTCGTCTAAAAGCAGGTATTTTCCATGCCAGGTATCAGCAAAAATATAATCAAATTTTTGTTCTCTGTTATCTTCAATCCATTGCCCGCCATCCGATAAAATTAAGTGAAGGCGGTCATCAGTTGCTAAAAATTGTTGGGCAATATTCAAAAAATCAGGATCATTGTCAATTGAAATTAAGGTGGAACCTTGATCCATGCCATCAAGTATCCATGATGTTGATAGCCCTGTGCCGGTACCCAATTCTAAAAATTTACCGCATGGCTTTGAAGCCGCCAGTGTACGAAGTAAAGAACAGGTGAGTACATCTGATGCCATTGTAAAACCAGCTACTTTGGTCGCATCATCTATATCATTATAATATTCCGGAAAGCGTTGTTTTATTTCTTGTGTCATTGTTAATGATCTGTTTTTATAATAAGTTACAGAGCTACAATATACATCGTTTCTTAATTCTTATTCATAAACTTGTTTTTGCAGCGGCGTTGCCTTCTCCTTTTTAATTTATTGGGTAGTCATTCTTAATTTTGTCAACCGTTTTGTTTTTAATGAATAATTTTTACCAACAATTGGTGGTATCGGGATAACATTTCTTTAATTTATTTTAGCGGCAATTTTTTACCTGCAAAAGTTTTAATTATGATGAATTTAAAAGAAATAAGTAAAAAAATAATTACGGGAGATTTCAGCAGCCTGCTTGGCTTTGGCAATGGCAATAAAAATGTGCATCCGTCGGAGGTGGCTAAAATGCTTACTTCTGTTCCAATAAATACCGCATTGCAGGGTTTTCAATCTTTGCCAACCCATACTGAAGTAAAAGTTTTTCCTTACCTGGATTTTTTGTTGCAAAAAAAAATTATTGCTTGTATTACAAAGGCAAAATCTGCTGCTATTTTAAACGAACTTAGTTCTGATGACCGCATTGCTTTTTATTCTTCCGTTAAGGGAATTGAACGGTCAACTTTTTTAGAATTACTAAATGAAAAAAACAGGGATGTTGTTCATGATATTTTGGGCTATCCTGAAAACAGTGTGGCAAGGCTTATCAATACCGATTTTGCAACCATTGATACCGAAATTAGCATTGCACAGGCCAACGAACATTTAAGAAAGTTTCATAAAGATACCGAAGCAGCCAATGTTATTTATGTAGTAGATAAAGATGGCAAGCTAGTTGATGATATACCGGTACGGAGGTTTGTATTAAATGACCCGGAAAAAAAAGTGGCTGATATTTTAGACGGCTACTGTGTAAGCCTTAAAATGTCAGATACCAAGGAAGATGCGGTAACAAAGTTTAAGGAATACGACCGTGTGGTGTTGCCGGTAACCAATGCAGAAAATACATTGCTAGGGGTATTAACCGTAGATGATGTAATGGATGCGGCAGAACAAAGAGACACTAAAGAGATCTTAAATTTTGGTGGTGTGGAAGGGCTGGATTATCCCTATGTAAAAACCAGCTTTTTTGCTTTGATTAAAAAAAGGGCTACCTGGCTAATTGTGCTTTTTGTAGGTGAGATGCTAACTGCAACTGCGATGGGTTATTTTGATAAAGAAATTTCCAAAGCCGTGGTGCTGGCTTTATTTGTACCGTTGATCATTTCCAGTGGCGGTAATAGTGGTTCGCAGGCAGCCACCTTAATTATTCGTGCCATGGCATTGAAAGAGCTTACTATAAAAGACTGGTGGTTTGTTATGAGACGGGAAGTTTTATCCGGCCTAACACTGGGCTTTATTTTAGGCACCATTGGCTTTATAAGAATAGCGACCTGGCAAGAACTTCATTTATACAACTATGGGCCACATTGGTTTTTATTAGCATTAACCATTTTATTTTCCCTAATTGGCATAGTGATGTGGGGTACCCTTAGTGGCTCCATGATACCTATGGTTTTAAAAAAATGCAAACTTGATCCGGCTACTTCATCTGCACCCTTGGTTGCTACGCTGGTGGATGTTACGGGATTGATTATTTATTTTAGCATAGCCGCTCTGTTATTAAAAGGAACATTGCTTTAAAAAATTATACGGTAACTAATTATTATTTTACAAGAATGAAACTACTTTTTGCATTTATTTTCCTCGTAAAAATTTCCTCACCTGTTGTAGCACAATCTCTCCCTGATAGTAATAAAAACTGGTCGTACCATTTTCAGTTAACGGCTATCAATCAAACCCATCCTGCTTTTAAAGCCAGCTATTCTGGTGATAACAGTTTATTAAAGGAAGCCGAAGACAAGAAACTATCGCTTACTACTACTTTATTTTTGAGCCGCAAGCTTTGGAAAAATGCAGCACTTTATTTTAACCCTGAAATTGCCGGTGGCGCAGGCATCAGCAGTGCCAAAGGCATTGCAGGTTTTACTAATGGTGAAACTTTTCGCATAGGTAGCACCGAACCTAAACTATATATAGCCAGGTTATATTTTAAACAACATTTTGCTTTAAAAAATACAAGGTATGCAATGGTTGAATCAGAAGCCAACCAGGTGCAGGAAAATATACCCACCTCCCGGATCACCTTAACGGCGGGTAAAATATGCTTGTCAGATTTTTTTGATAACAATGCCTATAGCCACGATCCCCGTTCTCAATTTATGAACTGGTCGCTCATGAGCAATGGGGCATGGGATTACCCTGCAGATACCCGTGGCTACACACAAGGCATTGTGGCAGAACTGATAAAACCTTCCTGGGCAATTCGTATTTCATCGGTACTGGAACCTCGTAAAGCAAATGGTTTACAACTGGATTATAAAGTTACAAAAGCCCATGCCGAAACTATAGAAATAGAAAAAAGTTGGTCAACAAAACGTCCTGGTGCAATAAGGATTTTAGGTTTTCATAATCTTTCTCAGGCACCAACATACAGCACTACTTTAAACGAAGTAAAAAATGGAGATAGCACAAGTGTGGACGTTTATAGCGGCGCTAAAGAATGGAAAAAATATGGTGGCTTAAAGTATGGTTTTGGTATAAATGCCGAACAGGAAATATCTGGTACATTAGGTGCATTTTTTAAAGCCAGCTGGAACGATGGAAGAACGGCCACCTGGGCGTATACGGAAATTGACAGAAGCATTAGCGCCGGTATAAATATAAAAGGAAATAGCTGGAAAAGGTCTAATGACAATATCGGTATTGCACAGGTAGTGAATGGTATTTCATCTTACCACAGGGCTTTTTTAAATGCCGGTTTATATGGTTTTATTATTGGGGATGGTAAACTTACTTATGGCGCTGAAAGCATTACAGAAATATATTACCTGGCTAAAATTACAAGTTCCTTTTTTGTATCGGCGGATTACCAATTTGTAAACAACCCGGCTTATAATAAAGACCGTGGCCCGATTCACGTATTTGCTATACGGGGCCATATTGAGTTTTAATTGCCATTATTTTGCACATATCCAATAATAAAAAAATAATGAAAGAACAAACAAATAGCAGGCTTTCAAACTTTTTAGGGTTATTGACATTACTAATAATGACAGCAGCAGGTATTGCATTGATCTATCTACAATTTTAAATATTTACTTAAATAAAATGGCACACAATCATTCAAAAGAAAATCAATCAGGTCACAGCCATCATCATGATCATAGCCACGTACCCGTACTGACCAATTTAAACAAAGCTTTTAT
>JANYFT010000024.1 GCA_025359625.1 Ferruginibacter sp. | reverse complement strand
CTATTTTGCCAGGCAGGCCATTGATAAAGCAGATGAATGTTTGCTGGTAGAAGGCTACACAGATGTGGTGAGCCTGCACCAGGCAGGTATTGAAAATGTGGTAGCAAGTGGTGGCACATCGCTTACTGCTGACCAGTTGCGGCTGGTAAAAAAATATACCAATAACCTTACTATTATTTACGATGGTGACAGTGCCGGCATTAAAGCTGCATTACGGGGGATGGACCTTGCGCTGGAAGAAAGCCTGAATGTAAGGCTGGTGTTAATACCGGATAAGGAAGACCCGGATAGTTATGTAAACAAAGTGGGAGTTGCTGCTTTTAAAGACTTTATTGCTGCCAATAAAAAAGATTTTATTCTCTTTCAGTTAGAGGTGTCCTTAAAAGATGCCGGCAATGATTCTGTAAAAAAATCAGCCGTAGTAAACCAGGTGGCAGAAACCATTTCTAAAATTAATAAAGCAGAAGATTTTACCCGGCAGCAGGATTACATCAAGCAGAGTGCAGAATTATTAAAGATTGAAGAAAGTGGTCTGCATGCGTTGGTAAACAAATTTATAAGAGAAAAAATTACCAAAGAAGAAAGCAGGATAAACAGGCAGGATGCCAATGATAATTTTGCACCGCCCACACAGCCTTTTGAAATTGAGGATGATGCCATTAATTTATTAAACAAAGACGAGCAGCATGAAAGGGCCATGGTAAGGAGTTTGCTGGAATTTGGTTTAAAAGAATGGGACGGACAGGTACGGGTAGCTGATCATATTTTTGCAGAAATTGAAGGCAATCAACTGGAAGAAATGATTGATAATAAAAGCCTGGTCGACCTGATAAAAACTTACAAAAGCTGGTACGATGCAGGACTGGAGCCCAATGCAAAAACATTTTTATACCACGAAGATTTTGCCATGAGTTCGTTGGTAGTAAGCGTTATGGATTATACTTACGAGATAAGCCCCAACTGGAAAAATATTTTTGAAGGCAAGATCGCTACAAGAGAAGATCTCTATAAAGAAGAAGTTTTCAGCACCCTAAATTATCTTAAACTAAGAAAGATAAAACGCATGATGGATGAAAACCAGCGTGACCTGGAAAAGGAACATACCATAGATGAGCAAATGGTATTTTTACAAATACATCAACATTTAAAACATATGGAAATTGAATTAACCAAACAGTTGGGCACTGTAATTTTTAGATGAAGGATCTGAATGGGCAATTCTTTGAAGAGTAAAATAATTTAGTGTCATTCTCCATTCCACAATATAACAATTCAACAATCCAACATACCAATCAGCTTTATTTCACTTCATGAAATTTAGATACCCCATCTTTGTGCAGCAGCATTTTTACTAGTAGTATCACGGCAGTTAAAGCAAATATTCCACCTATTACCCAGTTCAAATATTGCTGGCTGTTAGCAATGCGTTGCACCATCCACTTGCCCCCAAAAATAAAAACGCAATTACCTATTAAAGTGCCTAAGCCAATGCCGAAAATATAAATATTGTATTGCGCCCGTTTTGGTTCCAATATATTCTTAGTAAGCAACACCGTACTCCAGCCAAACCAAAAAGGTATTTGCACGGGATTGATAGCACACATAAACATACCCAGTAAAAAGCGATGCACATGATTATTGAGTAAAATATTTTTTGTGTTGCCATCGCCTTTTGCGGCTGCTAAAAAACTGCCCACCGCCAGTGCCACAATAATAGCCAGCGTAATCCATTCCATCATTTTCATCAGTTTAGCCTGCTTGCGTACCCAATCAATACCCACCAATGATAAGCGCACGTACACCATCTCTACCAGTAAAGAACCAAATGAAAACCAAATAGCCTCCCGGATATTTTCCTGTATACCTATCTGCATGGCGGCAACATTCAACGTGCCTAAAGGCAGCGATCCTAAAAAACTAATCATCAATCCCCAAAAGAAAACCTTTACTATTTTTGGCATAAAACAAAGATAATATATTCCGGCCCGACGTTCTTTAAAGAAGCAGCTAAAATAACTGCACCAAGTTAATCCGCTGGGATTTTACTCTTTTCACCATTTATAATTTTATTATCGCAGATCTTTTACTGTTCAATTTGTAACTGATGGCATAACTATCTTAAATTACAGTATAATTTACCAACTTGATAAAATCATCTACCATACAATTATTACGCTTTCATTTTTCATTTTTTTTAATGCCCGTTTATTGGTTTGCACTCAGTCAAACTGATACTATCAACAAGCTACGTGCGACACTTATTTTTATCATCCTTCATTTATTAGTTTACCCGGCAAGTAACGGGTACAACAGTTATATGGACAGGGATACCGAAAGCGTAGGCGGCATAAAAAATCCGATGCAGCCAACCCGGCAATTATTTTATGTAACATTGATGCTTGATGCAATTGCGGTTGCACTCAGCAGTTTAATCAGTACCCCTTTTGTTTTAGGCATCATCGCTTATATATTGGCATCAAGGGCGTATAGTTACAGGGGCATACGGCTAAAAAAATATCCTGTCATAGGATATCTTACCGTAATTATTTTTCAGGGGGCAGTTACTTTTTTTTTAGTAATGCATGGCAGCAGCAATGATAAAACCCTTGCTGTACCTGCCTTTGCAATGATAGCAGCCTCTCTGCTCATTGGTGGCTTTTATCCCCTTACCCAAATTTATCAACACCATCAGGATAAGGCAGATGGTGTAACAACTTTGAGTTTGCTGCTGGGATATAAAGCAACTTTTATATTTACTGGTATTGTTTATTTTTTTGCCGTAACAACACTGGCATATCAATTGATATCTACCTTGCAGCAAACCGGTTTCTTTATCATTCAAATCTTTTTTATACCTGTCCTCGTATATTTTTTCTGGTGGTTTAGGCAGGTATCCCTTAAACACACAGCCGCAAATTTTGTTAATACTATGCGTATGACGGTGCTGGCGTCTGTTTGCACCAATGCGGCATTTATTACCTTATTTATAATTGAAAAACTTTGAGTAAAATAATTTCTATAGCCACCGGAGTTCCACCATATAAACATCAGCAAACCGACATTTTAAAATTTGCTGATACCATTTATAGCAAAAGCGAAACCGATAGCCGTAAGCTTAAATTTTTATATCGGCATAGTGGTATTGATACCCGTTATAGTGTGCTGCCAGATTACAGTACCACTGCAGCAGACAGACAATTTTATGCCAAATCAAAAGACCTGGAGCCATTTCCTGATCTTGAAAAAAGAATGGAATGGTTTGCAGATAACGCTGCTGAGCTGTCTGTTAAAACCATTAGAGATTGCCTCATTGGGCAAATAAAACCCCATGAAATTACTCATTTAATAACAGTAAGTTGCACAGGCATGAGTGCACCCGGTATGGATTTGGAGATAATGGAAGCGATGAATTTACCTGCAGATATTTGTAGAACTTCCGTAAATTTTATGGGTTGCTATGCAGCTATTCATGCATTAAAAATGGCAGATGCTTTTTGCAATAATAATGCTAAAGCTAATGTAGTGATTGTTTGTACGGAGTTGTGTACACTGCATTTTCAAAAAGAAAATTCTATTGACAATATTACTTCTACCCTTTTGTTTGCCGATGGATGTGCTGCAGTTTTGGTTAAACATACCAAAGCTGCAGCAAAAGGATTGATTCTTAAAAGCTTTTTTTCTGATGTTGCTTTTAAAGGCAAAAAAGATATGAGCTGGCAACTGTCTTCTAAGGGTTTTTTAATGACGCTGACGGGTTATGTACCCGACCTGGTAAAGGAAGATTTTGATGTGTTGCTGAACAAAGCATTAAAAAATGCCGGCATAAAAAAAGAGGCCATCAAATATTGGTGTATTCACCCGGGGGGAAAAAAAATTTTGGAAGCTATTCAACAAAGCACCGGTTTAAAAGAACAGGACCTTCAATATTCCTACGACGTCTTAAGGGAATATGGAAACATGAGTTCGCCGACTGTACTATTTGTGCTGCAAAAAATTTTAATAGAACTTCAAAATAGTGAACAAGATCAAGCAGCTGTTTTTGGAGCCGCTTTTGGCCCCGGCTTAACCATGGAAACCTTTATTGCAACTTATGATTAACCTTGCCGAAAGATCTTATAAAAAAGAAATATTGGATAGTGGCAATATTCCTTTTGCTGATATTAAGCAAAACATGAAAGAATTAAACACCATCAATTCCAAGCTTGGCGGGCATGCAATTTCTATTACCGGATTAAAAAAAATATTGGACAAATATAAAACCAGCGAACCAATTACCATCTGCGAAATCGGCTGCGGAGGAGGTGATAATTTGAACGCTATTGCAAAATGGTGTTCAAAAAAAAACATAGCGGTAACCTTTATCGGTATTGATATTAAGCAGGAATGCATTGACTTTGCCCAACAACAATATCCGGCACTTGATTGCCGTTGGCTTTTGTCAGACTATCAAAAAATTTCATTTGGAAATGATAAACCAGGCATCATTTTTTCGTCTCTTTTCTGTCATCATTTTACGGAACAGGAATTAATTTTATTGTTAGGATGGATGAAACAACAAACTAAAAAAGGTTTTTTTATAAATGATCTGCACAGGCATTGGCTGGCATATTATTCCATTCAATTTATTACGCATTTTTTTTCGAAATCGTACCTTGTAAAAAATGATGCTCCGCTTTCTGTTGCAAGAGGCTTTAAACAAACAGAGTGGAAAAAAATAATAGGCAGTGCAGGTATAAAAAATTATTCCATCAACTGGAAATGGGCTTTCAGGCATTTAATTGTTTACACCCATGAATGACACACAACACTATGATGTAACCATTATTGGTGGCGGACTTGCCGGGCTGGCCCTTTCCATACAACTTGTAACAAAGGGGCATACTGTAGCGCTTTTCGAAAAAGAACAATATCCTTTTCATAAAGTTTGTGGCGAATACATTAGCCTGGAGAGTTGGAATTTTATTGAAAGTTTAGGACTACCCTTATCACAAATGCAACTACCGCTGATAAAAAAATTAATTATCAGTTCTCCTAACGGAAATACTTTACACCATAATTTGCCGCTGGGTGGTTTTGGCATTAGCAGATACACCATCGACAATGAATTAAAAAAAATTGCCCAATCAGCAGGTGTTGATGTGTATGAAAATTGTAAGGCTGACGACGTGATTTTTACAGAGGAAATATTTCACGTTCACACCACCAAAGGTTTATTCACCAGTAAAGTTTGCGCAGGCAGTTTTGGCAAACGAAGTAACCTTGATGTAAAATGGAAACGTAGTTTTATACTGCATAAAAATAACAAACTTAGTAACTATATCGGGGTGAAATATCACATTAAAACAAATTTTGCAGCCGATACCATTGCATTGCACAATTTTAAAGATGGCTATTGCGGCATTTCTAAAATTGAGCAGGATACTTATTGCCTTTGCTATTTAACCAATGCTGCTAACCTGCGAAATAATAATAATTCCATTAGCGAAATGGAGAAAAATGTATTGTATAAAAATTGTTGGTTAAAAAATATTTTTGAAACATGTACCATGCTTTATCCGGCACCGGTCACCATTTCTCAAATATCTTTTGCAAAAAAAACACAGGTGCAAAATCATATTTTATTATGCGGAGATGCTGCAGGAATGATAACACCTTTATGTGGCAATGGCATGAGCATGGCTTTGCACAGCAGTAAAATTGCCGCCAATACCATCAGCAATTTTTTACAAAACAACATTAACCGCCAGCAATTAGAAAATGTTTACAATAATGAATGGCAAAATATTTTTGGCAAAAGATTACAAACGGGAAGAATGATACAACAGCTATTTGGTAAAACCTGGGTAACAAATTTATTCATCAGCATCATGAAAAAGTTGCCGTTTTTTACAACCCAATTAATTAAGCAAACCCATGGCAAAGAATTTTAAAAGGCTATCTTATTCTTGCATCTATCGCCTTCATTGCAGTTGTAAGCTTTCTGGAATCTGCTAAAAATTTTCTTCCTTTATTAAAAGGCCAGGGTTTTATTCCTAACCCGGCATTGTGTTTACTTATTTCGTACAATGCCTTCCAATGTTTTAAAATTTCTTTATACGCACCTAATAAAGAATAACCGGTATCATAAAAATGATTGGGCTCTGCTCCACAACCATTGTATTCTAAAATGGTAAAATTTTTGCCCGCTTTAAAATCCTGTACATTGGAACACATAATATCATACCTGCCATAATAAAACTCATTTCCTGTGCTACTGATGCCATCAAAAAGCGTTACCAGTTTATCATCAATTTCATTTTTTAAATTTATAAACTGTGCGCCACGGTTATGGTTTGCTGCATAACTTAGTATATATTTTTCACCGGCAGAAATCACTTCTTTCCATCTTTCATTATGTTTTTTGTTTAAGGCTGCTTTCAACTTATTTCCTTTGGGGTGCTGCGCAACCAATGCTTCCAGTGTATCTTTTCCATTACCAATAACCTGCAAGGGAATTTTATGTAAAAAGCCTGTTACAATTCCTTTTTTATTTTCCGGATGACGGATGTAAAATACACTTACCTCCATCGGATATTCCACCAGTTGCTGTACAATGTATTCCCAAGGCATAAGGGTATGGTAATAGTGTAGTTCTTCAGCACTATTTATCTTTCTAAATAAAATTCCCTGCCCGCCAACTTCTGGTTTTACAATAAGGGGAAAGTTAATCCCAGTCAACAATAATTTCCTTTCAATATCTGCAAAATCTTCATGAGGTAAAACCGTAAAGGTGGAAGGATATAACGGTTTAGGCAGCAAATCATACATTTCTTTTTTGGGCTCTCCTTCCAATCCTCCAAATGTTATTTTTGGGTTACTGGGTGTAAAAAACCATACAGCTTTTGATTTGATAATATACCATACCCAAAAAATAGCCATGGGGGTATACAATATTTTAAATGGCCAGGCCTCCCAATTTGTAATGCGGTGTAATAAATTTTTCACTCAACTGATTATACTTCAAAAATAACATGTTCAAGCCAACAATAAAACACTCCTCAAAAAACAGTAAACAATTAATTACTTTTGCCATACTTATAAAAGAACAACGATATGCATGTACCAATAATGGCAACAATGAAGGCCAATGGTGAAAGCCCTGATGTTTTATTTTGGGTAGGCTGTGCAGGAAGTTTTGATCAGCGTGCACAAAAGATCACCAAAGCTTTTGTAACTATTTTAGATAAAGTAGGTACTAAATATGCAATACTTGGCAAAGAGGAAATGTGTACCGGAGACCCGGCCAGGCGGGCCGGTAACGAGTTTATGTTCCAGATGATGGCCTATCAGAATATACAGGTTTTAAATGGGTATAATATTAAAAAAATTGTAACCGCCTGCCCTCATTGCTTTAATACAATAAAAAATGAATACCCTGAATTAGGGGGCAATTATGAAGTAGTACACCATGCTGTTTTTTTACAAGAATTAATTGATGAAGGTAAAATAACACTTCGTGAAGGGGGTAGTTTTAAAGGAAAAAGAATCACCTATCATGATAGCTGTTACCTGGGCAGGGCCAACAATATTTATAATGCGCCCAGAAAAGTTTTGGAAGCTTTGGATGCAGAATTGGTAGAGATGAAACGTTGCCGCAGTAACGGATTGTGCTGTGGTGCCGGTGGTGCGCAAATGTTTAAGGAAGAAGAGAAAGGTAATATCCGTATTAACTTTGAAAGAACAGAAGATGCACTGAAAACCGGTGCTGTTGTTATTGCTGCTGCCTGTCCTTTTTGCAATACAATGATGACTGATGGGGTAAAGAACAGCAACAAGGAAGAAGAAATTCAGGTATTGGATATTGCTGAACTAATTGCCGCATCTTTATAATAATTTTGTAAAATGAACATTGATTTTAAAGAACAAATACCCGACAGTTTTTTAGCCACTTCAAGAGTATGGATATACCAATGCAGCCGCTTGTTTTTTTTAAGCGAAGCATTACAAATTGAAGAAATACTAGAGCAATTCGTAAGCGGTTGGAAAAGCCACGGAGCAGAGGTAAAAGGCTATGCCAATTTATTTTTTGGACAATTTATTGTATTAATGGCTGATGAAAGTGGTGCCGGCGTTAGTGGTTGCAGTACAGATAGCTCTGTACATGTAATTAAAGAAATAGAAAAAAAATTTAAAGTAGCATTGTTTGAAAGGCAAACACTTGCTTTTATAATAAAAGATAAGGTTCAGTTGCTTCCTTTATCCCAATTAAGTTATGCAATTGAAAATAAATTTATAGATACTGACACTATTTACTTCAATAATACAGTATCCACAAAAAAGGAATTACTGGACAACTGGCTTATCTCCGTAAAAGACAGCTGGCTGGCTAAACGAATCAATTTACCTGAGACTATAAATGGTTGCGATTAATTTCTTTCTCAGGTAGGCTCCTTTTCAAGCACGAGGCTTAAATCATCCAGGCTCACCGTAAGTGGTACTACCCCTAACTGCACAATGGCTTTTTTGCCCCTGATCTCCTTCAGTATTCCTACCTGACGGTTTTGCCGCATCATTACTTTATCGCCGGGTTTTACATCACCCTGTATCTGAATAAATTTTTCATTCAGTTTCTTCTGCTGCTTTTCATTCCCCATCTTTTCCTTTTGGTTAAACAACAGGGCGTGAATCATTTTTACCACTTTGTCTTTATCCTCCGACTTGCGCCATTCAATTACCATTGCCTTCAGCCTGCGTTCCATATCTTTCAAATACAATAACTGGCTTTCAGATAATTTATTCTGGTGCTTTAAGCGTTCAATTTCCTGGTCGTGTTTTTCTTTATGTAATACCTGCTGCATTTCTTTTTTCAGGCGTTCATTTTCTTTTAATAAATGTTGCAATTCTTTTTTGTCGATTTCAATTTTTTGCAAATCCTGTTCGGTACGGTTCAATAACTTATCCAACGTAAAATGATCTTCATCCACCAGTGTCCTGGCTTTATCAATAAGCCGTTTATCCAACCCAATTCTTTCAGCAATAGAAAAAGTATAACTGCTGCCCGGCTTTCCGGTAACGAGTTTATACAACGGCAATAAATTACTTTCATCAAACTGCATGGCACCATTGATAATACCCGGCACTTTATTCGCCATTACTTTTAAATTAAGGTAGTGCGTTGTTACAATACCAAAGCTATGCTTATGGGCCAGCTCCTCCATAATTACTTCTGCAAAAGCACCGCCTAAATTGGGGTCACTCCCACTACCCAATTCGTCTATAAAAAATAATGTTTTACCATTAGCATTCTCCATAAAATGTTTCATATTTTTCAGGTGAGATGAGTAGGTACTCAGCTCAAATTCCAAACTTTGTGTATCACCTATGTGAATCATGATCTGTTTAAAAATTCCCATCTCACTATCAGGATGAACGGGCACCAGCAAACCACTTTGTAACATCAGTTGCAGCAGGCCAACAGTTTTTAACGTAACCGTTTTACCACCGGCGTTTGGGCCGCTAATAACCAGTATCCTGTTCTTATCATTTAAAGTAATATTTACAGGAATGGTGGCCTTATTACTTTTTTGATTGTACAATAACAACAGGGGATGATAGGCATTGATGAGATGAATATGTGCCTTGTCATATAATTGCGGAAAGTTACCACCGGTAGCAATGGCCCATTTTGCTTTAGCATAAATAAAATCAAATTCACCGGCAGTATCATGATAGATTTTTAACAGGTACGCATACTCGCTTAATTGCTGGGTAAGCTTGCGCAAAATTTTATACACTTCCCTGCTCTCTTCATGTTGCAACGAAAAAATTTCATTATTTAATTCCGTTGTTTCTTCCGGTTCAATAAAAGTAGTACGGCGGCTATCGCTTTCGCCATGCAGCACACCTTTTATCATTCGTTTTTGTTCTGCAAACACCGCCAGTACCCTCCTGCCATTCATAAAACTTTCTTCAATATCCGCCAAATGCCCCAGTTTATTTAATTTGCTTACAATACGATCAAACACCCGTCGCAATTCATTTCTTTTGCGGTACAGGTTCATCCTTATTTTGCTCAACTCTTCGCTGGCACTGTCTTTTACACTACCGGCTTCATCCAGTATGTCATCAATCATTTCAATAATCACCTTTTCATAAT
>JANYFT010000377.1 GCA_025359625.1 Ferruginibacter sp. | reverse complement strand
CAAAAAGAATGAAGCAGGATTCAATTGATATTGCACCAGCAAAGCCGAGGGATATTGGTGCGACCTGCAAAGCTATTTTCGCATTAAAGGAAGACAACAGTTTAGCAACCAACGAAAAGTTTACGAAGCTGCTGAAAGAAAGTGGCGACATTCATTTTTGGATGAATACAGAAGAATTATCTAAAGATGCCCTACAAAACCCGATGCTGGCAATGGTTAACCTGGAAAAGTTTTATAAAGGAAGCCTTACTACTGCTACCATTAATTTTGACAATGGCAAAATAAACATCTCCGGTAAAAGTTATATTGGAGAAGACCTGGCTAAAATTTATAAAAAATACAGTGGCAGCAAGGTAAGTGAAGATATGATAAAACGCATGCCCGGTAAGGATGTTGTTGGTTTAATGGCTCTGAGTTTTAAACCCGAAGGCATAAGGGAAATATTAACGATGGCCAACCTTGATGGCGTAGCTAATATGGGGCTTAAGTTTGCTGGTATTACTGTAGATGATTTTATTAAAGCTAATAAAGGCGATATCCTTTTTGGCGTATCAGATCTTATCCTTAAAACAGATAGTGTAAAATATAATTTCTCTGATAAAAAGGAAGTATCGGTACAAGAAAAGCCTGTTTTCAATTTTGTATTTGCAACTTCTATCGGCGACAAAGATGCTTTTAATAAACTGATAAATGCCGGTAAAAAATTAGGAGAAAAACAAATGGGTGATAGCAGTAAAGCTCCATTTGCTTATAATAGCAACGGCAACTATTTTACTATTGCCAACAGCAAGGAAAACGTAGATAAATACCTTGCAGGCAGCACCAGTAATTTTGATTTTATCAGTAAAATAAATGATCAGCCATTTGGAGGATACCTGAATATACATTTGCTGTTAAAAACTTTTGAAAGCCAGGCTGCAAAGGATAGTAGTGATAAAATAATTTATGATGCCTCTTTAAACTTATGGGATAACCTATTAATGAAAGGGGGAGACTTTACTGGTGGTGCCATTAGCAGCACAGTAGAAATAAACCTGGTTGATAAAACAACCAATAGCCTTAAACAGTTGAATCAATATGCCGCAAAACTGGCTGCAGTTTACAAAGCAAAAAGAGATAAACAAAAAAAGGAAATGATGGCTTTTGAAGATGCCATACCACCAGAAGATGTAGTGGCTCCATCAGTAAAAATAAAATAATGTAGTTTATTAATCGCTGCCAATTCAATGTATGAATTGGCAGCTTTCTTATTAAGATCTCCATGCAAATTTCCCTGCAACAAGTTGTTCCTGTTTTTTTGGAAGAAGGTAAAACGGCCAGTTCACAATTGTGGAATCAAACACTTTCCTTTACCAAAGGCGAAAACATCCATATCGTAGCACCAAGTGGCAGTGGTAAAACATCTTTCATCCATTTTTTATACGGGCTTAGAAAAGATTATACGGGCAAAATTTTATATGATGATAATGACATTAAAAATTTTGATGCAGAAAAGTTCTCTACATGGCGGCAACAATATATCAGCATTATCTTCCAGGACCTTCGTTTGTTTACAGAGCAAACCGTTTGGCAAAACCTGGAGATAAAAAGGTTGCTGTCGCCTTACCACAAAGAAAGCAGGATAACTGCCATGGCAAAGCGTTTGGGCATAGAAAACAAGTTGAACAAATTGTGTAATACCTGCAGTTACGGAGAGCAGCAACGCATCGCCATCATAAGGTCACTACAACAACCATTTGATTTTTTATTATTAGATGAACCATTCAGTCACCTGGATGAAAACAACCGGCAAATAGCTATGCAACTGATGGAAGAAGAAGCAGCAGAAAGAAAAGCTGCAATCATTTTAACGGACCTGAAAAAGATAGAGTATTTTAGTTTTGAAAGAGTATTATACTTGTAGAAAAAATTTTTGTTTTTTGTTTTTTGTTTTTTGTTTGAAAGTAAATCAACATCGTACTTAAAAAATTATCAATTATCAATTAAAAAATGGTGCTCACTTACAAAAACATCGCCCCTTTTTTAACCGCCAATCAAAACAAAGTTAGCCGATGGCTTAGCTATATTGGTTTGGGAGTGGGCGTATTATTATTGCTGAGTTCGGTTCAAATGTATATCAACATCAATCATTTAATAAGAGATAAAAATACCCATAAAAATGGCGCTGATTTTATATCCATCACCAAAACCATCACCAACGAAAACATGGGTAAAGACAACCGCTTTACCGAAGCTGATATAAAAGATCTGCAGGTACAGTCCGGCTTTATTGAAGGTGCTGCTCCTTTAAAAGCCAATGCCTTTAAAGTAACTGCCGGTGCTGGAAATATGATTCCCTTTAGTACAGATATTTTTGTAGAAGCATTGAATACTAATTTTATTGATACCGTGCCTGAAAGCTTTCAATGGAAGGAAGGCGATCCAATTGTTCCGGTTATTTTTTCCACCGATTTTTTAGAGATGTACAATGTATTTGCACCAAGCTGGGACCTGCCACAATTATCAGAAAAAACAGCCACTGCCCTGCAAATATTTCTACGTTGTCATGGGCACAATGGCGAACGGCAATTTAAAGCACGGATAGTTGCCTTTAGCGATCGCATTAACAGCATTTTGGTTCCCGAAAATTTTTTAGAAAAACAAAACAAAGAAATAGAAGGTGCAGAAAATGTAAATGCTTCCCGTGTGTTTATTAAAACAAAGGATGCCAACAATCCGCAGTTGCTAACTTACCTTGCTGCAAAAGACTACCATGTAAATAAAGACAAAACAAAATTCGGAAGGGTGAAAGGAGTACTGCAAGCCATTGTAAGCGGCCTTGCAGGTTTTGGCGTATTGGTCATTTTACTAGCCATGGTATTGTTCTCGTTTTATTTACAACTAATGATAGCCAGGAGTAAAGATAACCTGCAACTATTATTAACGCTGGGATATTCACCCAAATGGCTTAGCAAAACGGTAGCCAAAAAATGGATACCTGTTTATATCATCATCATTATAACGTCACTGCTTTTGACCCAGTTGTTGCATTGGGGCTTTCAACATTTTGTAATGCCCGCCAGGGAAGAATTGTCTTTTTTTATAGACTGGACTGTGGTGGCAATAGCGATATTTTTACTGGCTTTATCTATTGCTGTTAATTCCCGATTGGTAAAAAAATCTCTCGTTAAATTATAAGATTGAAATTTTGAAAGTCTTCTGTAGTTTAGAGTATGCGCTCTGTTTAGTTGGAAAATTTATAAATTACCTTGTCTCCTTCTTAATCAAAAATCAATCAAAGCTTTTGGATGATCTGTTTGCAATCCTTCTAACCCAAGAGCCAGTGCAGCATTCCATTGAACGGCACCTTCATCTGCTGACTGCACATCTGCCCAAATGTACCTTCTTTTCTTTAGCAGCCAATACTGTTTCGACGTTGTATTCTGTATAATCACCATCCAGCACATCTATGTTAAAGGTATCCAGCAATTGCATCATTTCCGATTTTGTCTTGATAGCCTTAGGTATCCTTATCATCAAAGGCATATTGGGTGCTATGGTACTCCACTCTTCAAACTGGTGCGGTCATTGATGTAGACTACAATATTATTTTCCATACCGGCATCAATAATTTTCTTATAAGCAGCAGCAACGGAAGCATCTTTAAAATTGAGGTAAATATTTATTTTGCCTTTACATAATTGCAGTACTTCTTTAAAAGTTGGAATAAGGTGAAGCCCCTGTTGGTAAAGAATTATTTTGTGCAATACTACAAAATGGCAATAATGAAATTAAGCAGGGAATAAAAAATAGTATTTTACTTTTAGCCATACTCACAATATTTATTTTTGATTAAAAGTAAACAACCCATACTTTAATAACCCGGTATTGTAATTATGTATTTGTTATTTTGCGCAAAAAAAAATTTAATTTTGCAGCCAATATGTATACATTTTCAAACCCTCATATTTCTATTTCAACGGCTGTAGATGTTGCAGCTATTACTTCATTACTGAACAGTGCTTACCGGGGCGAAAGTTCCAAACAAGGCTGGACAACCGAAGCACATCTTATTGCGGGTAATGTGCGTACTGATGAAAGGCACCTGCACCAGGTTATGCAATTACCCAACAGTGTTGTTGTAAAATTCACTAATGAGCAACTAGAAATTACCGGCTGTGTTAACCTGCAGCAGCACGGAAATAAAATTTACCTGGGCCTGTTAAGTGTGTCGCCGCAATCACAGGGGTTTGGCATTGGCAAGCAACTATTGAAAGCCGCAGAAGAGTTTACACAGTACATGGAATGCACGGTTATTTATATGACGGTAATTACTGCCCGTAAAGAATTAATTAACTGGTATCAGCGATACGGCTATAAAGATACCGGCGAAAGGAAAGCTTTTACAGAAGATGGGTTGTCGGGCAAACACTTACAGAAATTAAAATTTATGGTATTGGAAAAAGCAATCCATGTTTAACAAAAAATGGAGCCCAAGCCTTCTTATGTTTCAGGATGGCTTACCTCGGTTTGCCGGGTTTATTGACTACTCATTTTTTTTCATTCCAACCAGAATAATCATTTTCTACTATTTACCTGGCTCAAAGAAATGCCATCACTCAAAATAGAAAAAACCACCTAACAAAAAATTAACCGTCTTTTATTTTAAAAGCAAAATAAAAACAGTATTTTGTTCTACTTCTTTTCCACCTGAAAAAATACCTCTTCCGCAAATTAATAACCCGTTAAAAACAAACGTATGCTCCGCAAATTAATTATTAATGGAAGTGAAAACGCTATTGCCAATGATGCTTCTGCCTTCGATGGCTTTGAAATTGTAAAGTCAGTAACAGTAAGTAATACCCGGAGCCTTGCTTCCCGGCAGGAGGTGGAAGTACACAACGAGGACGATATTGTAGAAATAAAATTTGAAGACAGCAGCACGTGGATAGGCAATGCTACTGAGTTTCAGGAAATATTTAACCTGGCAGGTAAAAGAGGTTTTGAGGAAGATGGATTTGAAGTACCCACTGCATTGCAAAGCACCAGCGACCGCAATATTGTAACGGACCTTGCCATCAATGTTTTCAATTTTTTTAAGAAAAAACAAACTGCCATTGTGGGCAACGCCGTGCATGACATGGCACAAAAAGTGGAGGATAAAGTGCAACCGCAACCGGGTCTTTTTTTGCTGGACAATGCCATGAGAAAAAAAATTGCCAGCAACATCACAGAAGTAAACAAACCTTTTTTATTATTTATACACGGCACCAACTCCAATACCGACGGGGCCTTTGGGGCGTTGCTGGATAACAGGCAGTTTGGTCTGTGGAATTTTATTACCACTACTTATGGCGAAAACATTTTAACCTTCGATCATAAAACCTTTACACAATCTCCACTACAAAACGTGCTGGAAATGCTACAGCAATTACCTGCCAACTGCATCGTGCATTTAATAACGCATAGCCGTGGTGGCCTGGTAGGTGACGTATTGGCAAGGTGCAATGCGGGCAATACCAATATTGGTTTCAGCGATATAGAGATGGGTCTTTTTGCTGATGGCAGTGACAGTAAAAAATTTATGGGCGACATCAATGAACTGGCGAAAAAGAAAAATATCACGGTACAAAAATTCATCCGGGTGGCAAGCCCTTCTATGGGCACATCGCTACTTTCTGACCGGCTTGACCATTACCTGAATACCATTTTAAATTTTATTGGTATCTCAACAGGTATTGCCGCCAACCCCGTTTATACAGGCGTAAAATCTTTACTGGCAGAAGTAGCTGCTACCAAAAGCAAAGTAGATGTGTTGCCCGGCATAGAAGCTATGGTACCCGATTCGCCTTTTATAAAAATGCTGAATAACCCGGCTAATATTATTGAAGCACCACTCACCGTAATATCCGGCAATTGCACCCTGCATGTTGAACTAAAAGCACTGTTGGTAATTTTAACTAAACTATATTTCCGCCGCAAAAATGATATGGTGGTAGATACCTGGTCAATGTATTTTGGCACACCGAGAAAAAAAGACATCTGGTTTTTTTTAGATGATGCCAAAGACACCGACCATATTCATTACTTCCGCAGCAAAGATTCGCAGGAAGCAATGGTGAGGGCACTGAGTGCAACAACAGATGTGATAGCAGGTTTTAAAACTTTGCAGGAAGCAGATATTGCTGATGCCAACAGGAATGCGGCATTATCACCATTTGTTACCGCCGAAGTAAAAATGGACCTGGATAAAATAACCGGCACCAAACCAATCGCCATCATCCTGCCAGGTATCATGGGCAGCAACCTTTATAAAGAGGAGGATAAAGTGTGGGTCGATTTCTGGAGTTTTGTAAAAGGCGATCTGGTAAAGTTAGACATCAATGCACCCAACATCTCCGCCCCTTCCCTAATGGGCAGCAGTTACAGGAAGCTGGCAAAATATTTATCCAATAAATATGATGTGCTGCCCTTTGCTTACGACTGGCGAAAATCATTAACCGATGAGGCAAAAAAACTGGATGATACCATTAAAATATTATTAACAAAAAAACAGCCTATTCATGTAATTGCACACAGCATGGGTGGTGTAATGTTCAGGGAATTTATTTTGAGTGGGTCGCAATGGCCTGCATTGAACAGTTCACAAGGTTTTAAAACATTATTATTGGGTGCACCATTGGGTGGCTCTTTTTTAATTCCCGAAACATTAAGTGGCAGGGGCGGCAACATTAGCAAGCTCAGCATGATTGATTTGAAACATGGCAAAAAAGAATTACTGCAAATATTTTCTCAATGCCCCGGCTTATACCACCTGCTGCCTTTGAGCAACACACCGTATGATTTTTCAAAAGCAAAAACCTGGCAGGACCTTTTAAACAATTCTCAAAATATTGGCACAGCACCCGGTGATGATGTTATAAAAAATTTCACCATTTTCCGTGACAATATCCTCAACAACAAAAGCAGTATTGATTACAAAAACATTATTTACATCGCAGGAAAATCAGATTCCACCACTGCTACTTATGACATTGAAAGCAACGGAAGGGATAACGGTGTGGTGTTTAAAAGTACGCCTGAAGGTGATGGCAGTGTAACCTGGGCCAGCGGCATACCGGAAGAGCTGATTCAACGAAATGCAGTGTACTACTGCTTTACAGAGCATGGCGAACTGGCCAACGAACCCGATATATTTAATGCCTTTACAGAATTGCTGGCAACCGGTACCACATCACTGCTGGGCAAAACACCACCATTATCAAGAGGCATCAGTTTACTTACAGATAATCCCAAATACGAGATAGTGCCAGTTGATGCAGGCAATATCGAGCAGATTGCGATGGGTATAAAAAATACAGAGAAAGAGGTAACCACCGATACACCATTAAAAATTACCATGAGTAATGGCAACCTGGCGAGTGCACAATTCCCGTTGCTCGCAGGGCATTTTAATAAAGATGGTATTATGAGTGCGGAGAAAGTATTAGACAGTTGCTTTAACGGGATGCTGAGGGAGAAACATGTGCTGGGCATTTATCCGGGACGTATTGGCAGCAGTGAAGTATTCCTGTCTTACACGGCATCTCCCAAAGGTGCTGTTATTGTTGGGCTGGGCGAACTGGGTGAATTAAATGGTTACCAACTGGAGTTGAGTGTAACACAGGGCGCAAATAAATACCTAATGGAACTGAGGGATTTTGAAGCATTGAATAAAGAAGAGTTCAACAATATTTTTCAATCAGGCGTTGGTATTTCTGCACTTATAGTGGGTGGTGGTTATGGCGGCCTGAGTATTGAAAGCTCCCTGAAATCAATTATAATGGGCGTTAAAAAAGCCAACAGTAGTATTGAAGGGCTTAAAAATGCTACGCTGCGAAAAATAGAAACAATTGAATTTATTGAATTGTATGAAGACCGCAGCCTGCAGGCCTTTTACACCTTAAAAAAATTAGAAGCCGATCAGCACCTGAACATTGTGTTGCCTTACAACAAAATAAAAAAATTGCCCGGCAACAGAAAAAGGGTGCCGCTTGATTACCAGCAAGACTGGTGGCAGCGGGTATCCGTCAGTGTGGAAACAAACCCCTCTTACTGTCTCAGATTTACTGCCTCCACCGGCTCTGCAAGAGAAGAGGTACGTAACCTTAACAGCAACCCGGTAATCATCCGGCACTTTATGGATACCATATCCACCGACAATAAATGGACACCGCAATTGGCCAAAACTATTTTTGAATTGCTGGTGCCAAACGATTTTAAAGATGCAGTTAGAAACCAATATAATATCTTATGGAGACTGGATAAAGATTCAGCAGCTTTTCCGTGGGAGCTTTTACAGGACAGTGCCACACAATCCAAACCATTGTGTGTAAACTCGGGCATGATACGCCAATTGGCCACAGCCGATTACCGCACACAAATAAAACGTTCTTACGCCAACAATGCGTTGGTAATTGGTGACCCCAACCTGCAAGGTTTTGTACAGCAATTACCCGGCGCTGCTGAAGAAGCCAGAAAAGTAAGTTCTATTATCAACAACAATGGTTTTACTGTTACCACAAAAATTAATAAGGATTTTGACGAAAACCTGCAGGCCATTTTTCAGGATGAATATAAACTGATACACCTTGCAGGGCATGGATTTTTTAAAGAAGGAAAAGAAGATGAAAGTTGCAACACGTTTATACCATCAGAAGGGGGCATGGTAATAGGCAAAGGCATCTTTTTAACCACCAAAGAAATTAACCAGATGAGCCAGGTGCCGGAATTTGTTTTTGTAAACTGTTGTTTTTTAGGAAGGGTAGATGGAACTGCTGAAGGTTTATCGCAACAACATTACAAGCTGGCAGCCAACCTGGGCGTGCAGTTGATTGAAATGGGCGTAAAAGCTGTGATAGCTGCAGGTTGGGCGGTAGATGATAATTCAGCTTTATTATTTTCAGAAACATTTTACAAAGAGATGTTTGCAGGTACCGCTTTTGGGGATGCGGTACAAATAGCAAGAAGCGAATGTTTTGAAAAATATCCTAACAACAACACCTGGGGTGCCTACCAATGTTATGGCGATCAGTTTTATAAATTCACCGTACATTCTAATATAAAAAATAAAATCTACAATTATATTTTAGCAATGGAGGCAGAAGTGGATTTAAATAACCTGTACAATAAAATAACAGATGGCAGGCATGATATTGAAGCGCTGGCAGAAGAACTGAATGACATCAGCAAGGCCATTGATAAATCAGTAATTCGCAACGGTGCTATCACCGAACTGGAAGCAAAAATATTAATGGCACTCAATAAACAAGATGCAGCAATTGCCAAAATTGATGATATGCTAAAATTTGAACAGGCAGACTATACCGTAAACACACTGGAAAATTTATGCAACCTCAACATCCAGGTTTCTAAGAATGCCCCTGCAAAAACAGCCGCCGATATACAAACCATCATTGATAACTTTTCTTACTTATTAAAAATTGGCGATACCTGCCAAAGGCATTTGCTGCTGGGAATGGCCAATAAAATATTGTTTATAAAATGTACGACAGATACTGAAAAAATGAATGCTTTAAAAAATACCACCAATGAATACAAACAGGCCTATGATATTGCAAAGAAAAATGACAGCGGTGTTATTGACTCCCTGTGCAACTGGCTGCAGTTGGAAAGTTTACTGATACTTGCAGACAAAAGGGGAACGGCTGACTGGGGCAAAAATTCTGTGAATAAATATAAAGATAAACTGCCCGCAATAAAATTAGCCACAACATTGCTGGATAAAATATTAACCGCCGATATTGACCCTGAAAAAGATTATGACTTTTGGGATGCTTTAAACAATGCCAATGTGCTTTTGACAAAATTATGCCTGCAACCCAGCAGCAGACTACCCGAAGATATTGTGACAGCTATAAAAAAAGACTGGATAAAAACCGGTGCCAAAATTAAAGTAACCAATGGCCTGGAACATTTGAATTTACTGGTAACTGCCGCTCAGTTATCAAAACAGCCCAAGGCAAAAACATTAATTAAAGCGTTGCAAAAATTGCACCTGTTGCTGGAGAAAGAGGCTGGCTGAAGATAAAATTTAATTGGTAAAAACTATTGTTGGGGAAGGTTAAAAGTTTACTTCCCCAACCACTCCTTAAACCCGTTTACACGTTCCCTGCTTACAACGGTTTCTGCGGTTGTGGTGGGCAAAATTTCCAGTTTTAATCTGCCGCCCAGCCAGGTATGCACTTTTTTTACGGCTTCAATGTTCACCAGCAAATGCCGGTTGATGCGGAAGAAACTGGCGGGCTGTAATTGGTCTTCCAGTTGCGACAGGTTACTTTCCAGTAAATACCTGGTGGCATTAAAATCAACAGCATAACAAAGCTTTCCATCTGCATAACAATAAGCTGTATTATCGGTTTTTAAATAACTCAGTTGCTGACCTCTTTTTATCAATAGTCGTTCTTTATATTTTACTGCATTTATGTCCTGCATAATTTTAAGCAACTTATCCGAAAAATTTATTTCGGTTTTAGCATACAGTTGCTGGTGCTTTTTTAAGGATTGCTGTAGTTCGCTTTCATCGATGGGTTTTAGTAAATAATCAATGCTGTTAACTTTAAAAGCCTTTAAAGTATATTGGTCGAATGCAGTAGTAAAAATAACCGGGGTAGTAAGTTTTACTTTTTCAAAAATATCAAAACTAATCCCATCCGCTAATTGAATATCCATAAAAATAAGGTCAATGGCGGGAGCTGTCAGCAGGTATTGTACACTTGTTTCCACACTATCTAATTTATTGATTACTTCAATACCTGCATTGCAGTTGTTTAATAATTTAACCAGCCGGTTGGCAGCAGGTAGTTCATCTTCGATAATTATTACTTTCATTTTAGTTATCTATCAAAGGTATGGCGACTGTAAAATTGTTATCACTTGTTGTAACTTTCACGGGCTGTTCACTAATCAGTTTATAACGGTTGCGGATATTTTCCAGCCCAATACCCGTGCATTCATTCACCTGGTTCTTCATTTGTAAATTATTGCTTACCACAAGGCTTCCGTTTAAGGCGGAGATAGCAATATGCAATGGTTTATCGGCCGAAACAATATTGTGCTTTATGGCATTTTCCATTAATATCTGTAATGATAATGGTACAATCCTCTTTTGCAATTTTTCCTCCGGGATGTTAATGATTACATCGAGGTTTTTATCAAACCTGGTCTTTAATAAAAAAGTGTACGCATTCAGCAGATCCAGTTCATCTTTCAGCAAAATACTTTTTTCATCCTTTACTTCTAAAATATGGCGGTATACTTTTGATAACTGTTGCACAAAGTCAACCGCATGTTTTGGATCCTCCGGAATTAAACTACTTAGCGTATTTAAATTATTAAACAAAAAATGAGGGTTCACCTGCGAGCGCAAAGCATTCAATTGCGCAGACAGGCTTTCCCTTTTCAGGTTTTCCCCTTCTTCTACCGAAGTACGCAACTCGTTCATAAAGTAAATGCTTTCATAAATGGCAATGATCATAATGATACACAACAGTGCCGCAGCGTTGGAATTAATTAAAATATCTGTTCTAAAATGTGTTCCGCCATCTTTAAAAAACACATCATCTGCCAGGTAACCCAGCAGGTTATTAAATATCATGGTAAACACAAACATACTGGTGCTCTGAATAACAAGGCGTTTACGCACCTCTTTGAATAATGGATATTTGCCCCGGCAGTAAATCATGATGTACCGGTTACCCATCCATAAGATGGCGGTAATAATCATAGTGGTTACATACTTATCCCAGCTAAACAAGGGTTGCCTGTTAAAACGGCATCCAAAAAAAACAACAGGTATAATAAAACTTAATACAGGAATTACCATTACCATTACCCACCTGTCATCAAAACCTATTCTACAATTTGTTATTCGCATGGTATAAAGTTAAACGATCAACAACTGATTTGATAATTTATATTGGGGTGATAAAATTCTTTATAACACAAAGAATAACCGGTTTTTTTATAGGTGATAGTTTGAAAATTATTTTAAAGCATAGTTATTAAAAGCCGCTACAGCCACTCCTATTTTAGCCATATCACCATTGCTGTCTTTTGCTTTTTGCATCGCTTCAGCACAGGCGGCTAAATCAGTATTGATAAATGCTTCCATATTTTTTTTGGTCAGCAATTGCAGCTTGTTGTTGTTATACACAAAGTAGTCGCCGATCTTTCCTTCTGTGCCATTGCTAAAGATAGCTTCCGATCCATTATAGCTGGGGTTGGCTGCCGAGTTGCCTGCTTTTTGTAAAAAATAAATTTTACCGGCACAAATAACCTTAAAAAAATCACCCCTTATACAAATGTAATTTGCGGTATCAATTGTGATGGTAGTGATGTCATTTCCATCATACACTTTTTTATTACCGGCACTGTCCATAAATACAATAGCCGATATTTTTTTGATATTGTCTTTGGCATAACCGGATACAATATCTCCTTTAGCCAATGTGACTATTGCCTTTGTATAGCCCGCCGGTATGGCTTTTTGTGCATTTACTGTAGTCACAAAAGAACATACAACCAGTGCCAATAAGATCTGCTTCATTTTCATAACTGTTAATTTTAATTATTTGATTGATAATTTCCATACAAGAATAAACCGCTTACAGCAGCATTGACAACTAAATAGCGTGAGTTGAAGAAAAATTGGAATGAGTTGACAAATAGAGGGTGTAAGAAAGATCTGGTTACGGGATTTGTACTTTTGGTTGTATGACGTAATGGGGTATTTTTACGCCAGGAATGATAAAATATATTATCCCAATTCGGGAACTTTTTTATCTTTGTCAAAAGATCGCATTGAGAATCATTGCAAAAAAAACACTAAGGGATTTTTGCGGAGCGCATCCTGATAGTGAACAACAATTAAAATCATGGTTTCAGGAAACTTCAAAAGCAACATGGACAGGTCCCAATCAAATAAAGGCAGGATACCCAAATGCAGGCTTCCTGGTTGACAATAGAATTGTGTTCAACATCAAAGGAAATCATTACAGGGTAATTGTAAAAATAAACTACGATTATCAAATGATCTGGATACACTTTATTGGAACGCATGCTGATAGGATAAAATAAATGCTAAAACAATTTAAAAATGAGTATCAAACCAATAAAAACAAAAAAAGACTATCAGCAGGCTCTGACAAGACTTAAAATAATTTTTGATGCAAAGAAAGGTTCAGACCAAGGCGATGAATTGGAAATTTTGGGCATACTGGTTGATAATTACGAAAATGAGCATTTCCCTGTTGGCTTTCCTGACCCCATTGAAGCAATTAAATTTAGAATGGAACAATTGGGTTATAATCAATCTGACTTAGCAGCTATTGTAGGACTGAAAAGCAGGGCAAGTGAAATTTTAAATAGAAAGAGAAAACTATCACTTGAAATGATCAGGCAGCTACATGACAGCCTAAACATTCCAACCGAAGTATTAATTCAGGCATACTAAAAACAATCTTTGTCTCAGTGATTTTTTAGCAAGATCTTCTGCCAATAAATATATCACCGGTAATAACGACCCTTTTGTTGTGCATGACTCCTAAAGGAATGGCATCATTTCTTAATTGCTTCGACCGGTAGGTACCAGCTGGATTACCTGTTAATGTAGAGCCTGACATTCCAGGTGGCAGGTTTGTATAATTCCAGTTTAAAATTATTTCCGTTAGACATGGTGGCATATAGTATTACCGGGAAAGAATCAATATCATAAGTAACATGAAATTTGGTAGGGGTTTCAACCACAGATAGCAATCTTATTATGGCTTTGTTACCTGCATTCAAATCAACCAGCCTTAATACATAACCAGGCTGGCCCTGAAAATCAGAAGGTACACCAGTGGGAGAACCGGAGGTGGTTGATATTTCGAAACTAATGGTACGGCCTGTTTGTGGACTGGCATTTATTTCATAACGGTCAAATTTTGTAGCACCGTCAAAAGCATAGGTGATGTATTTTTTTCCCCGAAACTCATTGCCGCTCCAGTATCCTTTAACGGTGCTATCCTGCCTTCCTTTGTGCACATAATGAGTTTCGCCTTTTCCTTCTTTTTGCCCCTCAAGAAAATAACCTGCATGGTAAGTGCTGTCATTATAATAGTAAATACCAGCTCCGTTTGGCTTTCCATATTTAAAGATGCCACTATAACGGTTCATGCCCGCTGCTTCTCCCTGCCCGTGCGCCAGTCCATCTTTACATTCTCCTTTGTAGGTACCGCTAAGGTTTAATAAAAGCACTTTGCAGGTAGCCGTGCTGTCTTGTGCAAATACTACACCTGCATGCAGTAAACAAATAATAGTAACAGCAATCAGAATATTTTTCATGTGGTTGTAAAAAAAATGAAGGATCGTTTTATTTTTTAACTGCAAGAATAATTCCTGTGGCCCAAACTTGTTTAGTTAATAACAGATCATCCTTTGCCTCTAAACAACTTACTAGTTTAATTGCCTTTTCCTG